>JBDSIB010000069.1:0-16447 GCA_039918155.1 Ferruginibacter sp. | reverse complement strand
TTTGGTGCAGAAAAAGTAGATCTTACTGACCGCACATCTGTTTGGATAAGCAAAGAAGTATTTCACGAATTTAAAACCAATGGCACTTCTGTAATCAATGCAAATGATTGGGAAGGACGCCGGGAGTTTACTGTAGTGAGCGAACCCGACAGCGAAGACACCTGGTACCCGGTAGAAGTAGACGGAGAAACAAAATACCTTCGTTGTATAAAAGTAGAAGATAAAGATGGCGAAGAACTCTGGATAAATGATGATGAGAACAATCCTATCATCTTAAAAATGAATGTAGATTTTTCTATAGAACTGAAGTCTATACTCTAATATATTTTTAGAAATATTTTTTAAGAGGCATCCTGCGAAGGGTGCCTCTTTTTTGTTAGGCTTTATTAACTATAATGATTCTGGCAGAAATGATAGTCGCTGATAAGAAAAATACCTTAATCGCCGTTGGCTAAAAAGGGGGCAGCGGCGCAACATGGTATAGCAGGTTCATAATTTCAGAATTTTTTGCAACTCATACTTATATAACCTTCCTACCGGTATTTTTTTATTTGAAACGGTCACATTTGCATGGGTGAAAGTGAGTATTTTTTCAATAGTTACAATAAACGAACGGTGAATACGAATAAACCTGTGTGGCGATAAAATTTTTTCCATGTAACTGATGCTTTGCTTTACCATTAAAAAAGTACCCTTTTCAAAATAAATTTTTACGTATTCTTTTTTACTTTCTATAAAATCGATTTCATGCACAAGCACTTTTACCATTTCCTTGCCCGCCTTAAAATATAAAAAAGCTTTGTTGTCATCAGAAAATTCTTTTGATATTTTAGTTGAATTTTCTGATTCTATCGCCAGTAATTTACTGGCCTTTGCTACAGCTTTCATAAATCGATTGAAAGAAACGGGTTTTAACAAATAATCCACTACCTCAAGCTCAAAACCTTCAACAGCATAATCTCTGTATGCAGTAATGAATATTACTTTTGGAGGGTTGGAAAGGCTCATAAGAAAATCGGTGCCCAGTAATTTCGGCATTTTTATATCTAAAAATATAAGATCAATTTTATGCTTTTGTAAAACAGTAAAAGCATCAATCGCATTGTTGCAAACAGCCACAATTTCCAACTCCTGTAAATTTTGTACATAAGAACTGATCAGGCGTACTGCCAGTGGTTCATCATCTACAATTAAACAGCGGATTTTCATAACCTGTATTAATTTTTATTTTGCAATTCAATTTTTAAATTCCTTTCCTGCACTCTGTTTAACTGCAGCAATAAAGAAACGATGTATAAGTCGTCTTCATTTCCATATTCCAATTTAAACCGGGAAGGATAAAGCAATTCCAGGCGCTTTTGCACATTTTTTATTCCAATACCCCCTTCCCTATTTTTTAAATTAATATTACCCTCGCAGCTATTAACCATTTTAAAAGATAACTGATTTTCTTTTACAGAAAGGTCTATACTTAGCCATACCTTTCCTAATTTTTCAGATGTTCCATGTTTAAATGCATTTTCAACAAAGGGTTGAAATAATAATGGTTTAACAAAGCAGGCATTAATATCACCTGCAAAATTTAAGGATACTTCTAACCTTTCGCCATAACGTTCCTGCTCCAGGGCTACATAATCCTTTATAAAATCAACTTCTTTACCAAGAGGTACTTCATCTGCTTTACATTCGTATAATACATAACTGAGCAAGCCAGATAAGCGCAGAAGCATTGAAGACGCTTTGTCCGATTTTTCATGCACGAGAGAATAAAGATTGTTAAGTGTATTGAAGAGAAAATGCGGGTGCAATTGCGACTTTAATACTTCCAATTCAGCAGTTAATTTCCTTTTTATTATTTCGGATTTTTGCCTTTGCTCTATATGCCAATATTTAAACATTTTTATAAAAATAGCAAACATGGCTACTGTATTCATTACAACAAAACTAAATATTGCAAATATTTGTCTGTATACTGAGTTTATATCTAGTGATGGTGCAGTTTTTCCTTTATGCCATGGAATCAGGATAAAATATCTGAATAAAAAATTGAGTAGTAATCCGAATAAGCACCAACAACAATAATATAAAAAGAACTTCCCATACTTTTCAGTAATAAGAAAGTGTGGTACGAGCCAGTAAACCGCTACATAGGTATACAAGAAAAGTAAGGGAAGATTTATTAGTGATGTATTGAACGCTTCCAGTAAATTGGATTGACTGGAATAACTAATTATAGTAAATACAATCAAGTATATCATCCAGAAAAACAGGTGGCGTAAAGCATAATAACGCTTTTCAAAAATGATATCTTTTAAAGCTATTGCAGGCATTCTATACCAAGTTAATTATTTTTTTAATTTTCCTGTATTCAATCAACAAACGACCATTTTTTTACCACGAACTACGCCGTTTTCAAATAAAGACCGCCTATATGCTTAAAATGGCTGTATATCTGCGAGCCGGTTCATTTAGTATTTTTTCCCTTTTTTCTATCCTCATCTTAGTTGACATTAGTAGTAATAAAAACAATTTATTCTAATTTATTTGAGGAATATCGATTGCAAACAGCCATACTATTATAATATAAAATACTTCTTTAAGAAAACTATACTTAAAAATAATATTAGCATGAAAAATAAAATTACCTGCTTGCTTTTTTTATTTGTTACGAAACTCTCTTTTTCGCAAACTGTTGCTATCAATAGTAATGCTGCTCCTAAAACTATTTGAATATACTTCTCCTTGCACAGAATGAGAATTGTTTCCTATACAATTAATGACGTCTTTATAAACTTTAAAAAATAAAATAATGAAAACAAAAAATCTACTATTGCCTTGTATTGCAATATTGGGCACTCTTTTCTTCACAGCATGTAAGACAAGTCCTATTAATGTATGTGATGACAATGGAAAAATTGTTGCTAACACCAAAGTTTTTGCCACCGGATTTAATAATCCTCGGGGCTTAAAATTTGGTCCCGATGGTTACCTGTATGTGGCCGAAGGCGGTGTAGGGGGAAGTAATTCTTCCACTACCTGCACGCAGGTGTCACCGCCTATTGGACCTTATACAGGAAGTGTAACGGGTAGTCGAATTTCACGTGTAGATAATGCCGGCAATGTTTCAACCTGGGTAGATAATCTTCCTTCAAGTCAAACATCCGCATCACAGGGAAGTTTGGTTTCTGGAGTCGGTGACATCGCTTTTGTAGGAAATACTCTATATGCTGTATTATCAGGTGCCGGATGCTCGCATGGAGTTCCTTCTATCCCGAATGGAGTTATCAAAATAAATCATGACAGATCATGGCAAATGATTGCTAACCTGAGTCAGTATCAAATGAGCCATCCAGTTGCAAAACCAGAGCCAGGTGACTTTGAGCCAGACGGAATCTGGTACAGTATGGAAAATGTAAGCGGAAGTCTTTACGCCATTGAGCCCAACCATGGAGAACTGGACAAAATAACTACTAATGGCCAAATCAGCCGGGTATCAGATATTTCTTCAAGTCAGGGACATATTGTTCCCACTGTGATGGCATTTCACAATGGCAATTTCTATGTAGGGAACCTGGGACTCTTTCCTTCTACCAGTTGCAACATTTATAAAATTACCCCAAATGGTAATGTGAGTATTGTCGCCACAGGATTTACAATGATACTTGGTATTACTTTCGATGACCTGGGAGGAATGTATGTACTGGAAAATACTACCAATAATCCATTTCCAACACCAGGTACCGGTGATGTAGTAAGGGTGGATCGCTCCGGTTCAAGGCAAGTGGTAGTATCAGGCCTCAACTTACCTACCGGTATGACATTTGGCCCCGATCATAAATTATATATTTCAAACTGGGGATTTGGCATGCCACCAATCGCTGGCGGACAGATATTGCAGGTAAGTTTTTCTTGCGACAGAATTCAGGGGGAGCAGAATCAGTAGATCAAATTTCTTTCCTTCAGTCAACTTTTTTATTTTGTTCAACAAACCTTTTTAAAATAAATATTAATTTTCTTTATTAAAATTATTTTATGAAAAGAAATTTCCAAACTTAGTGCGGAAATCAAAATAGAAACAATTCAGAAAGGAGTAGTCAATTTGTTTTATAATTGAACCTTCCCTTTTGTAGCAACCCCTGTCCTGACAAGACAGGGGTTGATTTTTTAATCCAACTTCAACTAAAAATATAACTAGCCGTAAGGTAATTAATCATTAGTTGTTAATAAAAAAAGGAAATGTACAATTCACAAAGATTTATATCAAATCTCTACTAATTTTTTATTGCCGTATTTTAATAAATATTAGCCTGGTAATTTTCGGCTCTATCGCACTTGGATAAATACAAATTCGTTGATCGCCATTGGCTAGAAACCAGGAGGGAAATACTTTCTGATTATTAAATGCCAATGCAGGCAAAGAAAATTAATGTAAGCTTTCAAAAAGCCAGGAAAGAAATTGTACCTCCCTATTCTACGTTTTCTTAACTTCAGCAGACATAAGAGTTACTACAAATAATTTTTCCATTTTTGGATCTACGGTGAAAGTCGTTAGGCACTAAAACAGATTATTACAGTCCCATCAAAATAAAATAATAACCATGCAAAATAAAACCATCCTTATTACCGGCGCTACCTCAGGCATTGGAAAGGTTACTGCAACCGAGCTTGCAAAGACAGGCGCCCACATACTTTTATTAGCAAGAAATAAAGAAAAGGCTTTACGCACAAAAGAGGAAATTATTACAGAAACTAAAAACGAAAATATCGACATCTTCATTGCAGATCTATCTTCTTTGCAGAAAGTAAAAAATGTGGCAGCGGAGATAAAATCGAAATACGAAAGGATTGATGTACTGATAAATAATGCCGGGCTGATGTTAACCAGTAAGAGACAAGAATCGGTAGATGGCAATGAACTTACCCTTGCTACCAATCACCTGGGATCTTTTTTGCTGACTGCTTTACTTTTCGATCTGGTTAAAAAAAGTGAACACGGTAGGATTATTAACGTATCTTCTGAAGCTTATAAAATGGGGAAAGCAGACTTTGGAAATATTCAATTGAAAGCAGATTATTCAGCTATGTGGGCTTATGCAAATTCAAAATTAGATAATCTTTTATTTACCAAAGAACTGGATCGCAGGATAAAAAAACAGGGATTAAATATTTCTGTAAATGCCCTGCATCCGGGTGTGGTGGCTACAGGGTTTGGCCAGAAATCGGATGGCATAGCCGGATTTATATTTAAAGCTTTTCGCTTGTTTTTTACCTCTCCGGAAAAAGGAGCAGCGACTTCTATTTTTCTGGCAACAGCAGCAGAAGGCGGCCAGGTAAGTGGGGAATATTTTAAAAATAAGAAGATCACAAAAACAGATGATAAGCTCGTAAACGAGGCAAATGAAAAGAAGCTTTGGGAAGTTAGTGAATCATTGACCGGGGTTAAATTTTTATGATTAAATAATCCCGCCGGTCTTATTACAATGAGTTACTCATTTTAACTTAGGCGCTACGCAGGCTCTTTCATAAGTAAGGGGCCGATACTCATACCTCATTCGAGTCCTCTTATCTGGTTCAACTAAGGGTCAACTAAGGGTCAGCTATAGGGTAAACCTAAAGTTCTCCCTTAGTTGGCCTTCAGATATCCTTTACTTGTTTGCCGGATGGTATAAACCTCTATATGATTAAATAAGGCCTAAAACGATGGCCATTAGCTCCACATGTCTTCCTCTCTATCCGCACGTTTATTAGACCCGGACTAGGGTAAATTATCTGTTAAAAGATCAGCTATGCTAAAAATCTGAATTGTCACAGCATTTCATCTTCTTCGCTTCTCCTTCGTGTTTTGTTCGTGTCTTGTTCGTGTCTTGTTCGCTTCCGCTTCGCTCCTTACTATACAAATAGCGAAGGAGAAGCGAAGAAGAAGCGAAGCAGAAGCGAAGCAGAAGCGAAGAAAGGCTATTAAAAACAGACGTATTGGAGAACTAAGGCAGAAAATTTAAACAAACCCTGTTTTTAATTATCCAAAAATATTCCTATCAACTTACCGGTCAAGTTGATCCCTTTTTATTTGTTGTTACTTTGCTCCAAAATTTACCGGCAACCTATGAACCTGAATATTTGTTTTAGCGGTGAGACATTATTTAAATTGACCAATTATCAATTTGAAGTTCTTAAATCTTCAGGAGAATATATTTCCGATTTTGCTCCCTCAAAAGATTACAGCATTGCTGAAGATGAATATGCAAGACTATTTTTGGTTTACAATTCAGAGGCCAGTAATTTTTCCTTTGAGTTTGATCCGGAAGATGATATTGATCAATTTATTAATAATTCTACGTTGGTTAATTTCTACCCTAAAACCGGCAAGCTGGAAGTAATACCTTCCTTAAATAAAACGCTGAAAGAAATATTGCCAGCCTTGTGTGAAGAAAAAGAAATGACTAAAGTTATTTCCAAAAAATTGGCAGACATTGAATCAGTTTTACATGATGAAATACTTAGTGAAAAAGCGGAAGTACTTTTAGCATCAGGGAATTTTAAAGACCAGGTTTGCTGCTGCTCCTGCGGAGTTAGCGGTTGCAGTAGCGAATATTTATGGGCTCAAAATTTTTATGTCCTTGCAAAATTTTTAGTTTCGGAAAGCGAATTGGCTGAAATTTGTATTTATCCTTTTAAATTTATAAATAATATTGTTTCATTATAAACATCTTGCAAATTCTGACATGACAGCATTTTAAATAATATAAAATGAAAAAGTTTTTAATAGCCAGCTTCTTATTTAGCATTACTGCTTTTACTTACGCACAAAAAGCAACTACCAGGCCTTTTGTGTTAGGATTGATAGATGAAATAAAATCTGCAGAACTTTCAGAAGCAAGAATATTGAATATTTATTTACCGGAAGGTTACTCACCCGATTCTGCTGCCACTTACCCGGTTATTTATTTGCTGGATGGTTCGGCAGATGAAGATTTTATTCATGTAGCAGGGTTGGCACAGTTCTTAAGTTTTTCGTGGATAAATGTTTTACCTAAATCAATTATTGTAGGCATTGCAAATGTAGATCGCAGAAGAGATTTTACCTTTCCCACCAGGAATAAAGCAGATCTGAAACAAAGCCCTACTTCCGGCAGCTCTGCAAAGTTTATCCGTTTTTTAAAAAATGACCTGGAACCTTACATACAAAAAAATTACAAAGCCAATCAACATAAAACTATCATTGGCGAATCGCTTGGCGGCTTACTGGCAACAGAAATTTTATTAAAAGAGCCTGCACTTTTTAATGACTATATCATTATAAGTCCGAGCCTTTGGTGGGATGATGAATCTCTTTTAGCGGATGCGAAAAAAACGTTGGAAAAGCATACCGATAAAAATATACAGGTATATATATCTGTCGGCAATGAGGGTAAACAAATGCAGGATGATGTAGATGATTTGGTGAAGACGCTAAAGCCGCAGTACAAAGTTTTCTACTACCCTTTTCCGGAAGAGAACCATGCGACGATCATGCACCGCAGTTTGTATAAGGCTTTTGAGTTGTTAAATAAAAAGGAATGAGAAAATGAAAACGGCTTCGTATAACCGAAGCCGTTAGCTATAAATAATTTTGAGAAAAATTACTGACCACTTAATATTTCGTGGCCCAGTTTATCTCTTTTTGTAAACAGGTATTTTTTATTGTGGGCATTGGGTACTATTTCTATCGGCACGGTATCTACTACTTCTAATCCATAACCAAGTAAACCGGCTCTCTTGCGTGGGTTGTTACTCATCAGCCGCATTTTGCTTATGCCGAGACTTCTTAAAATCTGTGCACCCACACCGTAATCTCTTTCATCCATTCCAAAACCCAATTCAAGGTTCGCTTCTACTGTATCCATCCCCTGCTCCTGCAGTTTATACGCTTTTAATTTATTCAGCAGGCCAATACCTCTTCCTTCCTGGTTCATGTACAATACCAGGCCCTTTCCTTCTGCCTGTATTTGTTCCATGGCATGATGTAACTGATCGCCACAGTCGCAACGGAGGGAACCGAGTATATCACCCGTCATACAACTGCTGTGCACTCTTACCAGTACTGGTTCATCTTTTTGCCAATCTCCTTTTTTTAGTGCAAGGTGTATATCCCCGGTATTGGTTTGCTTAAAAGCGATGAGTTCAAAATCGCCATATTTAGTTGGCATTTTTACTCTTACTTCTTCTTCAATAAGTGTCTCTGTTTTTAAGCGGAATTCTATTAAGTCTTTTATGGAAATTATTTTCAGGTCAAATTTTGCAGCAATTTCCAGCAGTTGGGGAAGCCTTGCCATCGTTCCATCCTCATTCATTATTTCTACCAGTACGCCAGCAGGTTCAAAACCGGCAAGTCTCGCCAGGTCAATAGTCGCTTCAGTATGCCCAGATCTTCTTAATACACCCCCTTTTTTTGCCTTTAGCGGAAAAATATGTCCCGGCCTGCCCAGGTCTTCTGCTTTTGTATCTGTATTTACCAGGGAAAGAATGGTTTTAGATCTGTCCTGTGCAGAAATGCCCGTAGTACAGCCATTGCCCAGCAGATCGATACTTACGGTAAAGGCAGTTTCATGCAGAGAAGTATTGTCTGACACCATAGGGTGAAGTTTCAATTCAGTACATCTTTCTTCGGTTAAAGGTGCACAAATAAGCCCACGCCCATGTGTACTCATAAAATTTACTATTTCAGGGGTAGCATTGTCTGCAGCAGTTACAAAATCTCCTTCATTTTCACGGTCTTCATCGTCTACTACTATCACCAGTTTACCATTTTTAATGTCCTCAATGGCATCTTCTATTTTATTAAGCATTTTTATCTATATTTCTATGCAAAGTTAATAAGGATTGTATTGAGCTAAAAAGAAGATTTCGCTTTTCGCAAATTTTGTCATTTTAAAATTGATAAGCAGCGAAAACAACATTATATTAGCCTAACAATTTGTTAATAATAAATCAATGCTATTCCGCATTTATTTAGTTTATTTGCACTCGAAAAAAAACAAAACTAATATGAATCTAAAAAAACTATTACCATTGCTAATCGCCCTGTTCGCAGTTTCTTTTTATGGAAGCGCACAGGTTACTACAAGTAGTATTTCAGGTTTTGTAAAATCTGACAAAGGAGTTGCCCTGGAAGGCGCTACTATTACTGCAATTCATGAACCGTCAGGAACAAAATATGTTACTGTTTCCAAAAAGGATGGTAATTATACCTTGCCCAACACACGTATTGGCGGGCCATACACATTGACAGTAGGATATGTTGGTTATACTACTCAAACAACAAATAATATTAGTCTTACTTTGGGAGAGCCATATAATGCTGATATTACTCTGTCTACAAATGTTTCAGAGTTGTCTACTGTTGTAGTAACTGCAGCAGGAAAAGCCGGAGCAAGATCAAAAACAGGAGCAAGCACAGTATTTGATTCAAGAATGATCAGTTCATTGCCTTCAATAAGCAGAAGTATCACAGATTTTACCCGTCTTACTCCACAAGCAAATGGTAATAACTTTGCAGGAAGAGACGGGAGGTTTAACAATCTCCAGATAGATGGCGCTAACTTAAATAATAATTTTGGCCTAAGTACAGATCCGCAGCCAGGTGGAGGTGCAAGTCCTATTTCTATTGACGCATATGATGAGATTTCAGTAAACATTGCACCCTATGATGTAAGGCAGTCAGGATTTACAGGAGCTGGATTGAACGTTATAACAAAAAGTGGTACGAACACTTTTCATGGAACTGCATATGGTTATTATAGAGACCAAAGTTTTAATGGTCTTAATATCGGAGATGTAAAATTAACTGCAACACCACAAAAGAACAAGGTTTATGGCGCAAGCTTAGGTGGGCCAATCATTAAGAATAAATTATTCTTTTTTCTAAATGCTGAGTGGGAAAATGCCTCACAGCCTAACCCAAACACATTCGTACCTACAGGCTCAACCGCTGCGGGAATTCCTTCGGCAGCACCGATCGATTCTTTAAATAGTTTCCGTGATATTTTGAAAACAAAATATAGTTATGATGCGGGAACATATGACAACAGGCCTAACTTTGTAACTAAAAACCGTAAATTACTTGCCAAAATAAACTGGAATATCAGCGATAAACAAAAACTAGTACTGAAATATAGTGATTTCGAGGGTTCTGATCAATCTCCATTAAATGGAAGCAGTGTTCCTAATAGTGGTGCAGGTGGTTTTTTCATAACAAATCCTGCAAATGGAGTTACCGGATCATCACAAACAAGATTGCCAAACAACAGGAACAGCAACCAGTCGATAGGATTCTCAAATTCAGATTATGCAACAGATCATATTGTTAAATCTGCAACATTAGAACTAAATAGTAATTTCAGTAGTCGCATATCAAACCAGTTTTTACTTTCTTACACTCATATAAATGATGTTAGAAATTCACCGGCTGGTATTTTCCCAACTATTGAAATTTTTAACGGTGACTCAACAGTTGCTGGTGTAACCGGCGGTAGAAACTATATGAGTGCTGGCACGGATCCATTTACAAGAAATAATGAGGTAATAAACAATGTAGCAACAGCTACTGAAAACTTCACCTATTTTGCCGGCAGGCATACGCTGACTGCGGGTGCTACTTATGAGTATCAAAAGGTAGGAAATGCATTTATGGGGGGTTCAGAAAGTTATTACATCTACAATACCCTAAACGACTTCAGACAAGACAAAACACCTGCTTTCTTCTCTTATACTTATTCGTTAGTACCGGGTCAGGCGAAAGTTTTTTCTGCAGATCTTAAAATTGGCCAGATAGGTGTTTATGTTCAGGATGAATTTAATGTGAACCCGAATTTGAAGTTTACGTATGGTATCAGGGGCGATGTACCAACTTATTTAGAACAACCATTAGAAAACAAAGCTATATCAAGTTTACAGTTTCCTGACAAAGATGGTAATCTTAAGAACTTCAGTACAGGTAAATGGCCGAAGGCAAATGTTTTATTTTCGCCAAGAATTGGATTTCGTTGGAAAGTGCCTGATGAAAAAGGTCTTGTTGTACGTGGCGGTACCGGTGTATTTACCGGAAAAATACCTTTTGTATTCCTTACAAATATGCCAAGTGGAAGTGGTATTTATCAAACTGGCGCAGTATTGAATACACCTGCTCAATTAACAGGCGTTACTTTTAATGCTAATCCTGATGCATATCTTTCAAAATTTCCATCAACGGTTACCGCCACTGCACCTGGAAGTTTTGTACTGATAGATCCGAAGTTCAAATTTCCACAAGTTTTCAGAACAAATTTTGGTATTGATAAACAATTAGGAAATGGATTCGCTGCAACTGTAGATGTTCTTTTCACTAAGGATATTA
This sequence comes from Ferruginibacter sp., assembly GCA_039918155.1. GTDB lineage: Bacteria > Bacteroidota > Bacteroidia > Chitinophagales > Chitinophagaceae > Ferruginibacter. The sequence continues at coordinate 5,076 of JBDSIB010000069.1, read as the reverse complement.
ATGCAGTGAAAATGCGTAATGCAAATTTGATAGAACCGAAGGCACTTTTAAACGGTTTGGACAACAGGGCTTATTTCCCATCTACTACTGCAGCATCTGCAAAATATGTAAATCCAAATCTTGCTGGTCCTAACAAGGGAGGAACGGTAATTGTACTTGAAAATACCAAAAAAGGTTATTCGTTTTCTTCAACAGCTCAGTTAAGTAAATCATTTTCTAAAGGATTATATGGTTCACTTTCATACACCTATACCCTGGCTACAGAAGTAAGTTCTAACCCTGGCTCTCAAGCTACTTCAGCATGGCAGTCTATCATAAACAGGGGTACACCTAACGCAGAAGAGATTTATAATTCTGCTTATTCAACTCCACATAGAGTTTTAGGTACAATTTCTTACAGAGCAGAATATTTTAAACATTTGGCAAGCACTATAACTCTTTATTATGAAGGTGCATACCAGTTTAGATATAGCTACATTGTAGGCGGTGATCTTAATAATGATGGAAACAATGCTTCAGACCTGATGTATATTTACAATAGCGGTGCTGATGTTCCATTTGTACCAGTTGCAGGTAAATACACGGTTGCCCAACAGCAAGATGCCTATGATCAATTTGTTAGCAATTCTCCATATTTGAAAAAACATAAAGGTCAGTATGCGGATAGAAATTCTGCACTTGCTCCGTGGTATAATCGTATTGATATGCGTTTTTTACAGGACGTATTTGTGACTACGGGCAAAACTAAAAACACACTTCAATTTAGTGTTGATATCATCAACCTACCAAATCTATTAAACAAAGACTGGGGCTTCAAAAGTGGAACCACAGTAAATAATCCACTTACATTAAAAGGTGTAGACGCAACAGGAAAACCAACTTATACTTTAGCTGAAATTTCTACTTCAGCAACTACAAAAGCGTTAGTTACAACTCCTTTCCAAAGGACTATATCTAACACCAGCACTTGGGGCATGCAGTTAGGTTTGCGTTATATATTTTAACAGCAACTAAAAAATACATTAATAAGAAAGCCGCTTTATTAAAGCGGCTTTCTTATTATACAAATAATTAAAAAATTAAAAAGCAGAAATATTTTTACTCTCTACCCCATGCCCATTTTAAAAACACCGGGAAAGCATTGGCCCAGGTGGGCACATCATGATGACCATCTTTTAGTTCCAGGTATTTTATGCTGGATGGATAGTAGCCTTTTTTCTCCAGCTCTTTAATTATGCTTTGTGTATCATCAATAGAATCTATTATACCGTTCTTATTTCTATCTGCAGTTTCATCCAGCGTGCCTACTTCAAAAAAGAAAGTAAGCCAGGGAGCAAAGGTTCCTTCTCTCACCTGGCGATGCATAATGCGGTCTTTATCTTCATCGAAATCCTCATCCGCCTGGTCTTTATCACGCCACCAAAATGAGCCACTAAATACACCTACTTTGGTAAATTCTGCTGCATTATTCCACACAATATCCATTGCACACAAACCACCCAATGAAAAACCTGCAAAGGCTTTTTCTTTAAAAGAAATAACATCATAAGTTTTGCGTAAAAAAGGTAATAATTCCTCCATTATAAAACGGGTGTATAATGCTGCTTTTGCGCCACGGCCTTTATAATCCAGTATTTTGGCAGTTCCGTATTCGTTCTTTCTATCGGGTGCACAATAAATACCTACACAAAATAAAGGCTCTATCTCCCCTGCTGAAACAAGCGATTCCAACATTTTATCAAAGGGCATTTTGACTAAATCCTGCCCATCATTTATTAATAAAAGTGGAATATCAGTAAGTAAAGAAAGACTAACGGGGATGTAACAATCTATAATAACATCTCTGTGCAGCATTTCGGAATGAAGAAGATAGTTCTCTATTATCACTTCTCCTGTTTTAGCATGGGCCATAAGCCGCAAAATTAAGCAAAGCATTGTAAAAAATAGCCACAGGCTTCATAGCAAAACATATTTGTTTTATTGCTCTCTAAAAAATATATTTGGATACAGTTAAAACAACGCATCCCATATAACCTTTAAATTATTTTTATGAAAAAAATCGGTGTATTACATGGTAAAGAAAGAAGTTTTCCGGAAGCATTTGTAGAACGGATAAACAGTAAAAAAGTAGAAGGTATAATGGCTGAGCCTGTTAAGATAGATAAAGTGATGCAGGGAGAGCCAAGTGGTTATGCTGTAATCTTTGACCGTATTTCACAGGATGTTCCTTTTTACAGAGCTTACTTAAAAAATGCAGCGCTTTGCGGTACGATGGTTATCAATAACCCATTCTGGTGGAGTGCTGATGAAAAATTCTTTAATAATTGCCTGGCAACAAAAATAGGCGTGCCCGTTCCTAAAACAGTGATACTCCCCTCCCGTGACCTGCCAACCGATACTACTGCAGATTCGTTTGCAAATCTTGAATATCCGTTAGACTGGGATGGCATTTTTAAATACATCGGTTTTCCGGCATACATGAAACCTTTTGCCGGCGGCGGATGGAAAAGTGTGTACCAGTTAAACAGCATGGATGAGTTTTTTGAAAAGCATGCAGAAACAGAACAACTGGTAATGATGCTGCAGGAAGAAATAAAATTTGACGAATATTATCGCTGCTATTGCATTGGCGGCAAGCATGTACGCATCATGCCTTATGAGCCCCGAAATCCGCACCACCTGCGCTATGTAGCCGATTTTAAACCATCGCCGGAGCGCCATAAAGAAATGGAAGATATTGTATTAAGAATATGCAACTACCTGGGATATGATTTTAATACCGTAGAGTTGGCCATAAGAGATGGTGTACCTTATGCAATTGATTTTTGTAACCCGGCACCTGATGCAGAAGTAACAAGTGTAGGCCAGGAAAATTTTGACTGGGTAGTAGAAACAGCTGCAAACTATGCGATTGAATTAGCACAAAACCATTCTGATAATGTAGATAATTTAACCTGGGGCGAGTTCATTAAAAGAAGTGCTAACAAAAAGAAACTTTATTAATAGATAAACAATAAATTGATAATGGATAATTAAAAATGGGGAATTGCATTTCATTATCAATTATAAAATTATCAATTATAAATTTAAAAATTATCAATTACAATTATGCATAATATTTCTTACAAACAATTTACACTTGGAGTAGAAGAAGAATACATGGTAATAGACCCTGCAACGCATGAACTAAAAAGTCATGAACAGAAAATTGTACAGGAAGGCCAGAAAATAATAATGGATAAAGTGAAGGCCGAAATGCACCAGGCTGTAGTGGAAGTAGGTACTGATATTTGCGCAGATGTGGATGAAGCATTTACCGATGTATCTACCCTACGCAAAACCATCAGTAGCATTGCCGGCGACCTTGGCCTATGGGTAGGCGCAAGCGGTACGCATCCCTTCAGCCATTGGGAAAGTCAGTTAATAACAGAACATGTACGTTACAATGAAATTGTAAACGAACTGCAGGAAGCTGCAAGAAGTAATCTCATTTTCGGGCTGCATGTGCATGTTGGTATGGAGACCCGTGAGATGGCTATTCATATCGCTAACTCCGCCCGTTATTTCCTGCCACATATTTTTGCATTAAGTACCAATTCTCCCTTTTGGGAAGGCAGGCTGACAGGCTATAAATCTTTCCGTACAAAAGTTTTTGAAAAATTCCCACGTACAGGTATACCCGATTATTTTGAAAGTATTGAAGCGTATGATAATTATATAAAGCTGCTCGTAAAAACAAATTGTATTGATAATGCAAAAAAAATATGGTGGGACCTAAGGGTACATCCATTTTTTAATACAGTAGAATTCCGCATTTGCGATATACCGCTTACAGTGCATGAAACCATTGCTATTGCAGGATTGTTCCAGGCCATCTGTGCAAAGTTGTATAAACTCCGCAGCCAGAATATGAACTACATGATCTATAGCCGTGCATTATTAAATGAAAATAAATGGCGTGCCAGCCGTTATGGTATAGATGGTAGTATGATAGATTTTGGAAAAGAATCGGAAGTAAATACCCGGGTGCTTATATATGAATTGCTCGACTTTATAGATGAGGTAGTGCCGCACCTTGGGAGCCAACATGCTATTAGTCATGTACATAAAATGCTGGAGACCGGTACGGGTGCAGACAGGCAGTTAAAAGTGTACGAAGAAAAGAAAAGCCTGGTAGATGTAGTCGATTATATCCATAATAGTTTTTTATATGGATTGTAGTTGTCAGAATTATAGAAAGGCGTATATTTGCCGTCCAATAAAAAAAATGGCTGCGTAGCTCAACTGAATAGAGCATCTCACTACGGATGAGAAGGTTTTAGGTTTGAATCCTAACGCGGTCACGAAGTACCACACTAAAACACACTAAAATCCCTCATAATCAATGATTTGAGGGGTTTTTCTTTTAGGTGAGTAACCAAAATAAATCATCAAATTTCAATGCATAGGTGAGTAAATCGGTGAGTAAATTTAAAAACTTTTTTACTCACCGCTTTTTATCTTAAATGCATACTGGTAAAGGGTTTCAAACAAATATTCTATTTTTAAATTTAAATACAAATCATTATATTTATAGTGAAATAGTTACTCACCACTTAACTATTTATTCTTGAAAATGGCACAAATACATTCCTTCTCTGTTATTTCCTTTCTTCGGGAAAATAAAAAGAAAGATGATCTTCATACTCCGGTATATCTGAGAATTACAGTTGATGGCAAGCGATGTGAAATTTCTACCAAAACTTTCACAAGTAAATTATTATGGAATTCTGCGAAAGGAAGAGTAAAAGGAAATTCTGAAGAAACCAGGGCTATTAACCACACCATCCAAAGTTTTGAAACCCGGGCCAGGGCAGTTTACAGTAACCTAATAGAGAAAGGAAAAGTTGTCACCGCTGAAATTATCAAAAATGAAATTCTAGGTTTTGAGGAAAAAGTCAGGACCCTATATGCTTTTTTCGTACAGACCTTATCAGAAATGAAAGAGAAATTAAACAATGGTTATAGTGCCGGCACACTTAAAAATTGGGAAGTTACCAGGGGCCATCTAAAAGAATTTATTTCTATGCAATACAA
>JBDSIB010000068.1:0-8821 GCA_039918155.1 Ferruginibacter sp. | reverse complement strand
ATGCTGAATTTCCAGCCGGAATTGTTCCATTTAAATGCAGAGACCAATGGTATTTTTTGTAAAACGGATGTGAGGTTTGCTACTTCTGGCCGGTTGCCTTTGTAATCTGCCTGGGCAAACAAGGGCTGCTCCAGGTAAAGTTCTTTAATAGCAATCTGTTTGTTATTAAAATTGACAGAGTCCATTGTTACATCCATCTTTTTTAAAGCCGCTATCATGTCCTGCCCGATCCACTTATCAATTTTATTGAAGCGGATATTGTTGAGATGTATTTCTTTAAGATCTATTTCTACGCCTTTTTTATTGCCGCCTGTTTTTGGCCCTGCAAAATAATCTATCAGAAACTGGTAGTTCCACACAGAATCGGTGCGGTTCATGTTGACGACTGCATCATCTAAACCTATATATTTAAAAGAAATCTTATTCTTTAGAAAAAACCAGTCGGTTAAATTTACCTTCGCAGTACCGGCATATAGAAGCGTATCTTTCTTAAGATCTTCTACCAGTAGCCCGTGAATATTTACCTTATTAAACAGAGATAAGCTTACATCCTTTATGCTGAGTTTTGTGTGCAGCTTTGCAGAGAGATTTTCTGTAACTTTTGATACCATCCAGTTTTGTACAAAAGGAACCTGAACTATCAGCCAGGTAAACACAATAAACAGCAGTATAAAGACAAAGAATAATATTTTTTTTAAAAGCCTTCTGAAAGTGAACCACCATGCCGTTGCCCACGCTAAAAGCAGTATAATAAAAACAACCAGCGGAACTTTAGAAAATGCAAAAAAGTAAATGGCAGCAAGTGCCAGCCAGAATGCCAGGGTTATGAAAAACCACTTTAATATTTTAACGCTTTTTCGCAGAAATTATAATTATTTGCAAAAATAGCTAATCACCCTTTAAGCACAAGCCAAAGCAGCAACTTTATCATAATATTTAAAAGAATGGCCGATTGCCAATTGAATGTGTTTTACAGGCCACGGGCATCATCATCGCCCCGTTTATCTGCAATGGCAGTAATAGTTCGTTTCCCCATTGGCGATATTACGATCAATTCCGTGCGGCCAATTGCACCACGAACGTTTATTTTATAGCCCATACCTTTTAATTGATCAGCTACATCCTCCGGAAAATTTTTTTCTACATCTACCACATCCGGCAGCCATTGATGATGAAATTTAGGTTTGTTGACGGCATCTTCCGGCGATAGTTTGAATTCTAAAATATTCATCAGTGATTGATAAACAGAAGTAGGAATTGTAGTGCCGCCGGGGGTGCCAACAACGATATAAGGTTTACTATTTTTCAAAACAATCGTTGGTGTCATGCTGCTTAGCATTCTTTTATTAGGAGCAATTGCATTGGCTGCATTACCCACAGCCCCGTACATATTGGGTGTGCCGGGCTTTGCACTAAAATCATCCATTTCATTATTTAAAATAAAACCTGCACCTGCCACCACGGTTTTGCTGCCATAACCACCATTTAAAGTGGTTGTTACCGATACTGCATTGCCTTCTCCATCCACAATGCTGATATGTGTTGTCTGCTCACTCTCATGTATCAGACCGGCTTTGGTTACATCGCTGCTGCCTGCTTTGCCCGGTGTAAAATCACTCATGCGTTGCCGTAAGTATTCATCATCCACCATTTTATGTACCGGAACTTTTATAAAATCCGGGTCGCCCAAAAAGTTTGCCCTGTCTGCAAAAGCCCGGCGTTCGGCTTCTATCATTAATTGTACACTGGCGGCGGTTTCAAAACCCATTGCAGTAATATTTCTATTGTCTGTCATTTTCATTAATTGTTCTAAGATGATGCCGCCACTGCTGGGCAAAGGCATCGAGATGACCTGCACATCTTTGTAATTAAATTTCAGCACATCTCTTTCTTTTGCACGGTAATTTTTTAGATCTTCTTTAGTAATGATACCGTTTCCTCTTTTCATTTCAGCTACTATCAGGTCTGCAGTTTTGCCTTCATAAAAACCTTTTGCACCCAGGTCACGAATGCGTTTAAGCGTTGCCGCAAGTTCTGGTTGTATTAAAATATCGCCGGCTTTCCATTCCTTGTCTTTTACAAATGCAACCGGATTTTTATTAACTTCTTCAAATCCTTTCTTAGCATAATTAAAACTGTTTGCCTGGCTTTCTGTGATGGCAAAGCCTTTTTCTGCCAACTCAATAGCTGGTTCAATTATTTTTTTAAATGGCAACTTTGCATATTTCATGCAGGCGAATATGCCGGCCACAGTGCCCGGTACACCACAAGCCAGTCTGCCATTTTGCGATAAATCCGCAACAGCATTTCCGGCACTGTCTAAATACATATCTCTGAAAGCATGTGCAGGTGCTGTTTCCCGGTAATCGATGGAAATGTTTTTACCATTTTTTAAATGTGCCACCAAAAAACCACCCCCACCGATATTTCCGGCACCAGGATACACCACAGCCAGTGCAAGTTGCGTTGCTATCGCAGCATCGATAGCATTACCACCCTGTTTTATCATTTGTAAACCTGCATTGCTTGCAAGCGGGTGAGCACTTACCACAGCTGCTTTAGATGTTACCGTTTTCTTCTGTTGAGAATATTTGTAGGGACCCACCTGCGAATGTGCCGTAAAAAAAGAAAATACTAAAAAAACCGCTGTAGACAAATAGCTTTTTATCATGAAGATCGTTTTGCCAAAAATAAAGAAAAATTTCGGGGCTGTCAGCATTGAGGCTATGTGCAGCATTTGCCAGGGCTATACGCTGCAAGCCTTTGTTCGTGCCTCACTCAGGGCTTTCCGCTGCTATCCCTCAGCCAGTCAGCAGTAGATCATTATTCAATATTTAGCACTTGCCGGCAGCTTGTGTTACATGGTCACCGCCGGGATTTATATTTCCATTCAACAATTTCGCAATTCATTCATTTAACACTTCATCAATCAACGAACTAACCACTCAACCATTCAACTATTTAACGATTGGTCCATTAACCTTAATTTCGTTTATCAAATTTTATTGAATGAAGAAATTATTTTTAACTGTACTGGCTTCCCTGCAATTATTATTTTGTTTTGCTCAAAATCCGGAAATAGCCAATTCTGCCGATATTTTATTGCAAATGAAAAAGCTGAATGTGCTGGGTTCAGTACTTTATATAGCTGCACATCCTGATGATGAGAACAATGCATTGCTGCCTTATTTGGCCAATGAAACTTTGTACCGCACTGCCTATTTAAGTTTAACCAGGGGAGATGGTGGCCAAAATCTTATCGGTGATGAACAAGGTATAGATCTCGGTCTCATCCGCACACAGGAATTACTGGCGGCAAGAAGGGTAGATGGCGCTGAACAATATTTTACGAGAGCGTATGAATTTGGTTTCAGCAAAAGTGCCGAAGAAGCGCTGCGCATTTGGGATAAAGAGAAAATATTAAGTGATGTAGTTTGGGTAATACGCAAGTATCAACCTGATGTTATTATAAAACGTTTTCCACCAGATAAAAGGGCAGGACATGGGCATCATGCTGCATCGTCTGTTTTAGCAGATGAAGCTTTTACTGCAGCAGCGGATGCAAATCGTTTTCCCGAGCAATTTAAATATGGTGTAAAGCCCTGGCAGGCTAAACGCATTTTGTGGAACACTTATAATTTTGGCAGCAACAATACTACTGCTGAAGACCAGTTGAAAATTGATATTGGCGGGTACAATCCGTTGATGGGAAAAAGTTATGGTGAACTTGGTGGCGAAGCAAGAACAATGCACAAAAGCCAGGGGGAAGGACGGCCAAGAAGGCGTGGAGAATCTTATGAATATTTTACTACACTCGCAGGTGATGCAGCCAAAAAAACTTTGATGGATGGTGTAGATATCAACTGGGATAGATTGCCAAACGGTGCGGCTATTCAGTCAATGATAACAGAGGTAATAAATACTTACAAGCCAGAGCAGCCCGAACTTTCGGTATCGTCGCTGATAAAAATATATGATGTAATAAAAGGTTTGCCGGAAGGTGTTTGGCGCAATAAAAAATTAGCAGATGTAAAAGAATTGATAGAGGAATGTAGTGCATTATTTATGGAAGTAACATCAAAAAATCAACTGAATGTAATGGGCGATACTGCACAGTTTACCATTACTGCAATAAACAGAACGGGCATTCCAATTACTGAAATGAATGTGCAGCTTTTTGGAAAAACATTTAGCCTGACTGACTTTAAACAAAATATAAACAATTCTAAGTCTGTGTCAGTTTATATAACCAGGAAAGAGCTTGCTACACAGCCCTACTGGCTGCAAAGAACAATCAAGGATGGTATTTACGATGTAGAAAACCAGGAAGATATTGGTAAACCGGAAAACGATCCTTACACTGCAGTTTTTAGTTTTAAGGTTGGTGCAGATAGTTTTAATTATTCAAAACAGATCGTTTACAAATATACAGACCCTGTAAGAGGAGAATTGAATGAACCGACCCAGATCGTTTATCCTTTGTTCATTAACAGTAGCCCTTCCATAATGATCTTTAAGAACGGTAGTAAAAATGAAAAGAAGCTATTGCATTTTTCTGTTCAATCAAACCTTAATGTGCATGATAAATTAAGATTCAATGCTGTGTTTGGTAATAAGCTGGTGCCCGTATTTGATTCAGTAATCAATTATCAGAAAGGATCCACCCAAAATATTAATGTGGTCATCAATAGTGATTCATTGCAGAACAACAGTACGGTAAATGTTGGTGCAGATATTTCTGCTTATTCATTTTATGAAGATCAATATTTCTCTTTACGAAAGATAAGTTATCCTCACATTCCTGATCTATTTTATAATTATTATGATGAATCGAAGTTGATAAAGATGGATCTGAAAACCGTAGGCAAAAAGATCGGATACATTGCGGGAGCAGGGGATAAAGTGACTATTGGTTTAGAAGCAATGGGCTATGATGTGGCTCTTTTAAATGAAAGTGATATAAATGATACAAGGCTTGCACAGTTTGATGCGATCATCACCGGCATAAGAGCTTACAATCTGTATGAATATCTCACTGATAAAAATGAGGTATTAAACCGGTATGTAAAAAATGGCGGCAACCTCATTATTCAGTATATGAAAAGTAATTTTGTTGGGCAGAAAAAGATAACTGCCGGGCCATATCCTTTCAGTATTGATGGCGGCACCAGGGTAACGGAAGAAGATGCGAAAGTAAATTTTTTATTACCCGCAAGTGTAGTATTAAATTATCCTAATAAAATAACAGAGAAAGATTTTGATGGCTGGATACAGGAACGCAGCACTTACCAGGCTGTAAAATTAGACGAGCATTTTGTAACGCCATTGGGTATGCATGATAGAGATGATAAAGAAACAAATGGTAGTCTTGCAATTGCAAAATATGGTAAAGGAAATGTTGTATACGCCAGCCTGGTATTTTTTAGAGAATTACCGGCAGGGGTGCCGGGTGCCTACCGGCTGATGGCTAATTTAATTGCGTTGCCAAAAAATAAATAATATTTTAACTGCTTCTTTAAAATGAGTTGGATTGATTGGGCCATATTGATCGTCGTATTGCTGAGCATCATTATTTATGGTGTGTATAAAAGCCGAACAACAAAGAACCTGGAGGGATATTTCCTCAGCAACCGGAGTATGCCCTGGTATCTTGTTTTGTTGAGCATTATGGGTACACAGGCAAGTGCCATCACTTACCTCACTGGCCCGGGCCAGGCTTACACAGATGGAATGCGCTTTGTACAATATTATTTTGGATTGCCCTTAGCCATGATCGTTATCAGCATATTTTTTGTGCCGGTTTACAGTCGCTTAAAAGTATATACCGCTTACGAATTTTTAGAGCAGCGTTTTGATCTGAAAACAAGAACCTTTACTTCTTTTCTTTTTTTATTATCACGTGGGTTAAGCACAGGTGTGAGTATTTATGCGCCTTCGCTGATATTAAGTGCATTGATGGGCTGGAATATTTATTTAACCAATATTATAATGGGTGGCCTGCTGATAATTTATACAATTAGCGGCGGAGCTAAAGCGGTAGCATATACGCAGAAATTACAAATGATCATTGTCTTTATTTCCCTGTTTGCAATAGGGTACATTGCAGTAAGCCTTTTGCCTGCCGGTATGGGTTTTACCGATGCTGTAAAGGAGGCGGGGAGCTATGGTAAAATGAATGTAATCACTACAGGGTTTACCAAAGATGGTTTTGACTGGAAGGATAAATACAATATATGGAGTGGTATTATCGGCGGTTTCTTTTTAGCACTCAGTTATTTCGGCACAGATCATAGCCAGGTAGGCCGGTATCTCACCGCAAAAAGTGTAAAGGAAAGTAGAAAGGGTTTATTGATGAACGGGCTGGTAAAAGTGCCGATGCAATTCTTTATTTTATTGATCGGTATTTTAATTTTTACTTTTTATTTATACCACAAAGCACCGGTATATTTTGATGAAACAAAAATTGCTGCAGCACAAAACACGCCGTACAAAGATGCATTGAATGACATCAATAAAAATTATACTGTTGCATTTGAACGGCATGATGTAGCAGCGGCAGACAATTACCGCAAGCAATATAAAACTGTGCTGAAGCAGGCTTTCCCTGGTGATGATGCCAACGATACCAATTTTATTTTTCTCCGTTTTGTTAAAGATAATTTACCGATAGGGTTGATAGGTTTATTGTTTGCTGTCATATTTTTATCTGCCTGGGGCAGTATTGCTGCAGCACTTAATTCATTGGCCGCATGCTCTGTAGTAGATTTTCATAAAAAGTTTTTTGAGAAAAAAGAATTGCCTGCAGACGATTATAAAGTGTCGCAATGGTACACATTTGGCTGGGGTATTTTTTGTATTATCATTGCCATGTTTGCCCGTAATATTGGCAACAGTTTGATAGAAGCAGTTAATATCCTGGGTTCCATTTTTTACGGAGTAATACTGGGTATTTTCTTAATTGCTTTCTGGATAAAACAAATAAAAGGGAATGCTGTTTTTTATGCTGCGATCGTATCTGAGGTTGGAGTGTGCTTAATTTACAGGGCAGATATTATTTCTTTTTTGTGGCTGAATGTGATTGGCGCTTTGCTGGTAATAATCACCGGTTTTATATTCCAGGGCGTGTTTGGAAAATTGAAACATAAGGAACTGCGTTAGGGATTGAAGCGGTTATCACGGTGAGGACTTTATGTTTTGGCTTTGTGCCGTAATAATAGCGTAAAGCCCGCCCGAACGCCCACATTATTTTTAAAAAAAAAATGCCACAGATACACTAATTAGAGGGTGTATCTGTGGCAGAAAGTAAAATCAATTGCTATTTTAATTTTTTCAGAAGATCTTCATTCATTTTTATGTAGTCATCATTTTTTTGTTCTGTTGCCAGGGCAAGAGAAGTTTGACTGCTGAGTTTTGCAGCTGCTTTATTTCCCATTTCTTTTTCAAGCTTTGCTTTGTACAGCCACATGTAATAAGCTTTCGGACTATCCTTTACTGCATTGGTTATAGCTTCTAAAGCTTTTGTTTTATTGTTATCGTATTCATTATAAAACTGTGCTGCTAAATAATAAGGCTTTTTATCCGTAAGCATAGCCTTTTCTATCTGGGTGCGTATACGGTCTTTTATAATTGCAGTTACAGGAATATCAACACATGTTTTTTGCCATATTAACTGAATGGTACAACTTTCAGGCTTCACATCTGCAAATTGTATAGTAAAGTTTTCAACCGGCATCTTTACTTTTTTTGATGGTACTTTAAAACGCATTACATCATCCGATTCTTTATAATTGGTAAGGCCTGAATTTGTAAATCCTTTATTTAAAATTATTTCCCATTCCTCTTCACCCGGAACTGTATATAAAGCGTAAGAACCTGTATCAATCTTTTTACCATTTATTAATACTGGATCTGTAAATTTTATAACAGTTGCATTATTGGCACCGGTACGCCATATTTTTCCGTAGGGAACAAGGTCACCAAAAACTTTCCGGCCTTTTGCAGATGGACGGCTATAAACTATTTCAACACTGCCTAAGGCAAAATCCTGTTTAATGGATTGTGTAGGCGAGGGTGCAGGCATTTTAACCTGTGCCTGTGTAGTGCCTGCAACTAAGAGGCATGCTGCGATCAGTAATTTTTTCATACTTTTTTTTATGATTATTCAAAATGGACTTTTACCGTCTGGTAAATAAGTCTTTGGTTGTACAATTGTATTACCTGTTGTTGTTTTTCTGAAAAACCCTGCAAACCAAAGAGGCCTGCAGCATTGCCTTTATTGATGGCAATTTCCAGGTATCCTGCTGAATTAAAAAGCGCTAATTTTTCTCCTTCGGAAACGTCAGCATATGTCTCACTTATTTTATCTATTTTTTCATCTCTTTTAAAAACGATATTGAAACTTCTGCCTTTGCGTTGTTCTTCAAACTCATCCTTACTAATGTTTACAATTACGTTCTCAAAATTGTCTATAAAAATGATCTGACCTTCTATCCAATTATTACCCAACATAGGACGTAGTGGATTTTTTACCTGGATAGAAACGCCTGAATCTCCAACCTCTTCTATTTTTTTGCCGGCTATAATTTTATTAAATGCATTTGCAAATACATTAATGCAAAACAAAGTGTTTTTTTGCTGTACCTTATCAAGATGAAGTGCAACTACTTTTTGTGGTACTTCTTCCAGGATCATTGTCAACAACCCGTTATCTGCACATCCAATATAATGTCCATTGTGTTCGGCCAATAACATGTGTTCAGGCTTCTCATCGAATATATTTACAAGGATCAGATGAAAACTGCCAGCCGGAAAATTTTTGATA
>JBDSIB010000067.1:0-11877 GCA_039918155.1 Ferruginibacter sp. | reverse complement strand
AAGCCCTGATTTTAATATTTCAAATTAAGTCTGAAAAGAAAGCGTTGACAACTATTATAAAGGAAGTATAAGAAAAAAAGGAGGATTATTTTTTGTAAAAGCATCTAACTAATTGGTAAATAGGTATTTAAAAATCAGGAAGAAAAAATAAAATATAAAGATTTGTTGATGATTTTAAAGCAGAATTAAAAAAGATGAGGTTAAATGGAATGGATATCCATTATTTTTTTCTCAAAATCTTCGTTTGCGAGGATGGATTTATTTTTTATTTTGGTTTTATAAGTATTGATAGTATTCACAGAATATTCAAGGATCTCTGCAATTTTTTCAGGCTCGTGTATGCCCATTCTTATCAATGCGAAAATGCGGAAATCGGTATTCATCAATTCGCCTTCTTTTAGTTTTATCCTGTCTTCTTCTTTCATAAGAGCATTAAACTCATCGGTGAAATTTGGGAACAATTTTAGAAATATGCGGTCAAAATTCTTCAGCAGTTCTTCTCTTTCCCTTTTTACATTCAGGTTGTTTACTAAAAAACGGATCTCATCCAGTTTACGATCTGTTATTTTTGTATCAACCGATTTTTTAAATTTTTCTATCCGGGTATAAAATTCAGAATTACCATTAAAGAAGTAACCGATGTATTCTTCTTTAATACGGTTGGCTTCTTCCAGCTTCTGATTTATAAGTTGTTGTTGTCTGTGTGCTTTTGTGATAGCCATCTGCGCCAGCTTCAGTTTATTTACCTGTCTTCTTATAATTATAATAAGAATAATAAGTAGTACAAAGAACAACGTCATTATAATAGCATATACAATTATATTGGTCTTTTCTTTTTCTACCACTGCCAGTTTTTCGCCTTCGATCAGCGGCAAAATATCACTCAACTGCACTTTGCGTTGCCGAGCCCCGTAAAACAAAGCATCATTCACGGCTTTTTGAATATAGCTCGAAGCCTTTTTCAGATCTCCTTGTTTGTATAATAAAGTAGCAAGATTGAATATTGCAGAGGTTTCTTTTGTAGAGGAACTGATATCAGCAATGGCTGCTTTTATCAACAGCATAATGGCAGTATCCGTTTGCTGCCGCTGAATATAAATATCACTTAATGTAGAGGCAGTGAGTGCAAGTTGATGCTTTGATAAGGAAAGATCTTTTATTAATTGTTGAAAATAACTATTAGCAATCTCATTTTTTCCGGAACGTATATTTTTAAGCCCATTGTAATATTTATAATCAAAAGAATTTTCAGGAAAAAATATTAACGCTGAATCAATATAATCGCTTGCTTTTAAATTATAACCGGGCGAATAAAATTTGTCCCGGTCATAATCTGCCAGGTCGTAATAGCAGCGGGCCATCAGCACATAATATTCTGCTTTTTGCGTAGACGGAAGATACTGTAACGACATGTGGCTCAACGAATCGAACACTTCTTTGAACATGCCCGAAGAAAGCTGTATAAAACTTAGCTTAACTTTAGAATAAGCCACGAGTGAAAGTTGATTAAGCTTTGCAGCCAGTGATTCCATTTTTTTAGCATACGTATATGCTGAGTCATAATTAAAAATGTAATATTCTTCATACAGGGCAAGATATCTCTCAAATAACCCAGCAGGCTGCTCTTCATGTAATGCTGCTGTCAACTTTCCTATCCGCAACTGCTTTGCATCATCCAGGCCTTTTGATTGCTGTATTGCATCATCCAGTTTCAGAAGAAGATCACCGGTATTATTTTGGCAATCAGCAAAAAAAACGATCACTGTAAAAAAAATAAAGCAGCTTAAATATTTCATAAAAAAAACCGTAGTAATGACAAAAAATAAATATACCTCTTTTATCAATGAGCAAAGATATTATTGAAATTTATAAAACATTATAACAGAACAAAGACTTATAATACCGGGACGATCATCATTATCCAAAACGCTGCTTTTCTTTTTTGCACCAATGTGGAAAATTTTAACGCCGCATTTATAAATCCTTTACGAAATTGAATAACAAATCAGCAACCATTGAAAGAAAACAAAGAAATAACAGCCTTACTTCATTTGATAGATGACCCCGACGAAGATGTTTACACTACCGTTAGTGAAAAAATATTTTCTTTCGGCAAAGCCATTATACCTAACCTGGAAAATCTTTGGGAAAACATCAGCAATGAAGAAACTCAGGAAAGAATTGAACTTTTAATTCACCGTCTGCATTTCAGAGACCTTACAACAGATTTTACTGCCTGGAAGACTAGCAATGGCTCTTTGCTGGATGGTGCATTAATAATTGCAAAATATAATTATCCTGAAATGCTTCCTGCTGCATCTCAGCAGGAAATAGAAAAGATGCGTCGCAATGTATGGCTGGAACTCAATAATTACCTTACGCCGCTGGAGAAGATAAATGTAATGAACAGTATTTTTTTTAATTATTACAAACAAAAAGGAGTAGAAATAAGTTACGACAATCCGGATAATTTTCTGATCAATAAAACCCTGGAAACAAAAAAAGGCAATGCTATCAGCAATGGTATTATTTATTTAATTCTCTGTGAACTGCTGGATATTCCGGTACAAGCTATCAACATTCCAAGACAGTTTATACTGGCATACTTTGATACGCAGTACGAAGCAATGAACCCTGTTGGGCATTCATCAGAAAAAATAAAATTTTATATTGATGCGCTGACCGGCCAGATGTATTCCCACAAGGATATAGAAAGTTATTTCAAACGATTGTCTGTACCGCCGGTGGCGAGTTATTTTAAACCAAAAGATAATAAACAGGTCATAAAGTTTTTATTGGAAGAGTTAAGCAAATGTTTCGATAATACTAATAACCAATATAAAATGAATGAACTACTCTCACTTGCAAATTTGCTGGACACATGATATACCATGTAACAAAAATATCAGATTGGCAAAGTGCCATTGCAGATGGGTCTTATAAAGCTGCATCGCTTGCTACGGAAGGGTTTATACACAACAGTACAAAAGAACAGGTAGCGGGTGTGCTTCAGCGTTATTATAAAAATGAAAGGGATCTGATCTTATTACATATTGATGAAGAAAAACTATCGTCTCCCTTAAAATATGAACTTGCTCCATCTGTGAATGAAATGTTTCCACACATTTTTGGCCCGATAAATATAGATGCTGTTGTAGAAACTGAACTGCTATGATAAGCTGGGATGATTTTGAAAAAATAGATATTCGGGTTGGTACTGTGATAGAAGTAAATCCATTTCCAAAAGCAAAAAAACCATCTTATCAATTGAAGATAGATTTCGGCACAGCCGGAATAAAAAATTCTTCGGCACAAATAACTGCTTTGTACAAACCAAAAGAACTGTTGGGCATGCAGGTGATCGCTGTGATCAATTTTCCGGTAAAACAAATAGCAAATTTCTTTAGCGAATGCCTTGTTCTGGGTGTTTATAATTCGGATAATGAAGTGGTATTGTTACAGCCATCTTCAAAAGTTAGCAATGGAGATAAGATCGGGTAATTTTATTGCTGGTTACTTGTAGCCTCCACGGAAAACTGTTCAAAATATTTCTGTAATTTTTTAAAATTCATTTTATTGATCGTAAAAAAATTATTCCTGCCCTCTTTGCGGCATTCTATCAGGTCACTATCTACCAGCAATTTTATGTGATGAGAGCAGGTCGGCTGAGAAAGTCCGGTAAGTGAAACCGCATCGCAGCAACGCACACAGCCTTTCTCCAGCATTTCATTCAATATACTCATGCGGTATGGATCGGCAACTGCTGCCATTGCCTTTTCCAGAAAAAAAGTTTCCGTTTCTTTTACATTATTCATTACAATGCAAATATAGAACGGAACTGTCGATCAAAAATATTTTTGTAATTTTAAACAACAATTATGAATGAAACTATTTATTACGATAGCCCGGTCGGGCTGCTTCGCATAAAAAATGAAGGAGATGCTTTAAGTGAAATTATTTTTATTAAAACCGAAGATCAGGCAGAAATAAAAAAATTAAAAAAAAGTATTACAAAGCCAACTACTCCCATTTTAAAAAAATGTACAGCCCAGTTAGATGATTATTTCTCTGGTAAAAATCTTCAGTTCGATCTGCCCATTGTACAGGAAGGCACGCCTTTTCAGCAAAGAGTTTGGAAAGGCTTATTAACCATCCCGAAAGGTAAAACATTGAGTTACCTGCAATTCAGCAAGCAACTTGGCAATGAAAAAGCTATTCGTGCCGTGGGTACTGCAAACGGCAAAAATAATGTGAGCATCATCGTTCCCTGCCACCGTGTTATCGGCAGCAATGGTATGCTGGTCGGCTATGGCGGCGGACTTTGGCGTAAGCAATGGTTGCTGAATCATGAGGCAAAATATTGCAACGGTGTGCAGACAATGTTTTAGAAAAATAAGGGAGCTCAACAAATTTTCTTTACTCAGCCTCGATCCCGCCATTCGCTTTTACGCCGGCACAAAAGCAATTGCACAAATCCTCACCGGGGTAACCCCTGCCTGACTGCGTCATTGCAGGCAGGGCTGCTGTCGGGGCTAATATTTCAGCAGTTGATCAAAATAGCAACATTTATAACAGCTATTTTTTTATTCCATACAAATTCTTAACCTTTAAGCAGGATTGGCATATTAAATGTTATCATTTACAATAAATAAAATACTATGAGTATATATACAAAATCATTTTTTTTCCTGGGATGTATTGTGGTGAGTTTTTGCGCCTGCAATCATAAGGAAAACAATAAAACAACTCCAGAAAATAGTGACACAACAAGCCTCGCAAAAAAATACCACCTGGATAAAATAAAATTACCACAGGGTTATAAAATAGAGGTATATGCAGAAGTGCCTAATGCAAGAAGCATGACACTTTCACCAGCAGGAATTCTATATGTAGGCAATAATAGTGGAAATAAAGTGTATGGAGTGGTAGATGAAAATAAGGATGGTAAAGCAGATAAAGTTTACACAATTGCTTCGGGTTTAAATACGCCAAATGGCGTGGCTTTTAAAAATGGCAATCTATATATTGCTACCATTTCTACAATTTTAAGATTAGATGGTATAGAATCAAAGCTGGCCGCACCACCACAACCTGTGACGGTTTTTGATAAATACCCTACAGATAAACATCATGGCTGGAAATTTATTGCCTTCGGTCCCGATGGAAAATTATATGTTCCTGTTGGCGCACCTTGTAATATATGTGAGCCGGATAAACCTATTTATGCATCCATCACCCGCATGAATGATGATGGTACCGGCATGGAGATTTATGCGAAAGGTATCCGCAATTCAGTTGGTTTTGACTGGAACCCGGCGACAAAAAATCTATGGTTTACAGATAATGGAAGAGACGAATTAGGTGATGATGTGCCGGGTGATGAATTAAATACCGCACCACAGGCGGGGATGAATTTTGGTTATCCATATTGCCACCAGGGCAATATTTTAGATCCTGAATTTGGAAAAGGAAAAAATTGCGCAGATTATACTTCGCCGGTACAGATTTTTGGCGCACACGTTGCATCTTTAGGCATGCGCTTTTACACCGGTAGCATGTTTGACAGCAGTTATAAAAATCAAATATTCTTTGCCGAGCATGGCAGTTGGAACCGCAGCAAACCAGTGGGCTATAATGTATCTACCGTAAAATTAGATGCATCGGGAAAAGCTTTAAGCTATACAACCTTTGCTGATGGCTGGTTGCAGGCTGATGGTAAAGTATTAGGGAGGCCGGTTGATGTGCAACAGATGCCTGATGGCGCTTTACTTGTAAGCGACGATTATAGTGGAGTTGTGTACAGGATAAGCAAAAAATAACTAATCACTCTTTAATAAATTATTTTAGTTGCCTCTTAAATGAGGCAACTTTTCTATGCCATATCCTCACTTCCAAAAGAGAATGGAAGTAATTGTTTTACTGAATCAATAATAAAAACTTCACCTTCCATACCGGTAAGAATTAAACGGATGGGATGCTTGGTTCTTTCTTCGTACTCACGGATGTACTGCCTGCACATGCCGCAGGGCGATACCGGCTTATTACTTTTAGTTCCCGAATTTGTATTGTGATAACTAATGGCCATTGTATCTATAGCCACGTCTGTATGCAGCATAGCCGCAGATGCAAGCAATGCTCTTTCTGCACACATTCCCACGGGATAAGATGCATTTTCCTGGTTGGTACCGCTCACCGTTTCACCATTAACCAGTTTTGCCACAGCACCCACAAAAAATTTACTGTATGGCGCATACGCTTTTGCTGTAACGGCTCTTGCAGCTTCTACCAAAGTTTTGTCTTCTGCTGATAACTCATCAATCGAATCAAAAATATAGTACTCAAATTTTATTTCGTCTTTACGCATTGTGTGTGTTTTATATCGGATAAAAAATCCTCCCGGCATTTACGCTGAGAGGATGTTCGTGAGTTGAAATTACTAAAAAAATATCAGATAGGTATTAATGTTTAGCTAATCTTACCTGTTTTATCCTTTAATGTATACTGGTGAAAAGTCTTTTCCACCTTGGACCATTTTCCCAACTAAACCATATTAAGGAAGCTTCGCCTACCACATGATCTTCGGGCACAAAGCCCCAATAGCGGCTATCCAGTGAGTTGTGGCGGTTATCTCCCATCATCCAGTAATAGTTCATTTTAAAAGTATAAGTTGTTGCAGGCTTATCATTTATAAATATCTGCCCTCCCCTGTTCTCAAATTTATTGTTCTCATATACCTGTATGCAACGCTGATATCTAACTAAATTATCTGGTGTCAATTGAATGGTACTTCCTTTTTGCGGAACCGTGATCGGGCCATAATTATCCGGGCCCCAATGAATATTTGTGTTTGTATTATAGTAAGGGAAAGTCCGGTTATCTTCTGGTTGTATAGAATCGGCAATGCTATACCCGACAGGTACTTTTAAATGTGCAAATTCTTCGTTGGTAATATTTACCTGGTATTCATTTGGTATTGATGCAGGTCTTACGTCACCAATATTATCACCTTCATGAATTTTTATACCTAAAGCTTCCAGCGTTTCTTTATCAGGATAAGCGCTTGCAGGCATTTTTAAAGTATAATATCTTTCAGACGCCGGGAAAACAGGTTGTGGTTTACCATTAATAATAACTTTTCCGTTCACTACCTGCAACACGTCACCACCAATTGCCACACATCTTTTAATAAAATTCTCTCTCTTATCAACGGGCCTTGTGATTATATCTGCACCATATTTGTTCCAGGTTTCTTCTCTGCCTAATTGCCTTACCACTTCGTAATAAGTTATCTGGCTTCCAAACTGCTGCGCTGCATCATTTATCAAAGTATCATTTACCGGAAAATTAAATACCACTACATCGTTTCTTTTTACCGGGCTTGCAAACCAGCGTGTATAGGGCAATTCAACAGCTTCGGAATATGATTTTGAATTGGTATAAGGCATTGTGTTATGAATGAATGGCATTGCAATGGGCGTATTAGGAATACGGGGACC
Organism: Ferruginibacter sp.; assembly: GCA_039918155.1. GTDB lineage: Bacteria > Bacteroidota > Bacteroidia > Chitinophagales > Chitinophagaceae > Ferruginibacter. The sequence continues at coordinate 4,381 of JBDSIB010000067.1, read as the reverse complement.
GTAACTGAATTTACTTACAAAAAGGAAATCATTTACCAACAAAGTTTTTTCCATTGATGGCGTTGGAATAGTGTATGCTTCAAAAACAAAAGTGCGTATAAGCGTTGCCGCTACTATCGCAAAAGCTGCAGCATCTATCCATTCCCGTGCGCCGGATTTTACATAATTATTTACAACCAATTTACCGGCATACTTTTCATTTTTAGAAAATCCTAAATAGGGAAAATAAATAAACGGTACAAACACCGTGGCTGCATGATGCAAAAAACCAAAGCGGCCAAAATGCTCTACAAATTTTATAGTAATCCAAATGGTAATAAACTGGCCGGCTACCGGGATGAACTGCAGAAAGAACCATATCTTTTTCAGTTCCATCTTTTCCACCATACACCAGGTGTTGTAAAACGGGATCAATGCTTTCCAGCCATCCATACCTGCTTTTTTAAACATTCCATATAAACCTACGTGCCAGCCAATGGTAGCCGCTATCAAAATCATCCAGCCTATACTCATATTGTAGAAATTTTAAGGGCACAAAAGTAATGAACCCTTTTTATATTAGATGACAGTTGTTTTGCATTGTTACAGTAATACCCGCAGTTTTGGTGTATTAAAGCTATTTTAACAAAATGCTGTCTTTAATTTTTTGGCAAAACATACAGGTTAATGTCTTCTGCTGTTATTGATTTTCCTGAAAGAATTATTAAACGCTCCACCACATTTCTCAGCTCACGGATATTTCCTGTCCAGTTATATTCCTGTAAGGCAGCCATGGCCTCTTTATCAAGTGCTTTTGCAGGCTGGCCATATTCTGCCGCAACTGTTGCTAAAAAATAATTTACCAGGTGAGGTACATCTTCTTTTCTTTCATTTAAAGATGGCACATGAATAATTATAACGCCCAGGCGATGATACAGATCGAGTCTGAAATTTTTATCATCCACTTCTTTAAGAAGATCTTTGTTAGTCGCCGCAATTACCCGTACATCTACATTGATATCTTTGTCTGCTCCTACCCTTGTTATCTTACCTTCTTGCAATGCACGTAAAACTTTCGCCTGTGCATTCAGACTCATATCTCCGATCTCATCTAAAAACAAAGTACCACCGTTAGCCTGCTCAAACTTTCCAATACGTTGTTTAATAGCAGAAGTGAAAGATCCTTTTTCATGACCGAATAATTCACTCTCAATTAATTCGCCGGGAATGGCGGCACAATTTACTTCTACCATCGGGCCGCTGCTGCGATTGCTTTTTTCATGTATCCATCTTGCCACCAACTCTTTACCCACGCCATTTTCACCAGTTATCAAAACACGGGCATCAGTCGGCGCTACTTTTTCGATGGTATCTTTTATTTTTTGAATAGGCTTGCTCTGCCCCACCATTTCCTGCACTTTGCTCACTTTGCGTTTAAGCACTTTGGTTTGCGTTACCAGGTCTTGCTTTTCAGTTGCATTGCGAAGGGTGATCAGCAATCGGTTCAGATCCGGCGGTTTGCTGATGTAATCAAATGCACCTTTTTTTACCGCTTCTACGGCAGTGTCAATATTACCATGGCCACTGATCATAATAATAGGAACATCTGCATTTACCATTTTAGCTTTTTCTAAAAATTCTATGCCGTCAATTTTAGGCATTTTAATATCGCATAAAACGAGATCATAATTTTTTTCGCTGAAACGTTTAAGTCCCTCTTCGCCATCACCGGCTTCATCAATTTTATATCCTTCAAAACTTAATATTTCTGATAAGGTTTTGCGGATGGCTTTTTCATCATCAATAATTAAAATACTTGCCATTAAACTTTAAGTTTTTTTTAATGTGGAAACAGGCGCATATCGCATCCCATATTTTATAAATTCAAAAATAACCATTTATGCACTCTAAAACTATTGCTGCCTTTTTACTTTTAAGTTCGTTCTCTTGTAAAAACAGCCATTCTAAATCAGAAATGCCGATTTTACCAGTGCATACTACTATTAACGAACCAACCTACAAAAGCATTGTGGATATACCAGTACCAAACGGATTTAAAAGGAATAATTATCCTAAAATTTCATTTGATTACTGGCTGGAACAGGTATCTCTAAAGAAAGATAAAACGGTTTACTTGTTTGATGGAAGAAAAAAACAAAACCAATCTGCCCAATTTGCTGTGCTGGATATACCAATAGGAAATAAAGATCTTCAGCAATGTGCCGATGCAGTAATGCGGTTAAGAGCGATGTATTTATTTGACAACAAAAATTTTGATTCGATCACTTTTTACGATAATGATAAAATGGCGTATCATTTTACAGCACCATACAGCAATAGTCATTTTAATGATTACCTGCAAAAGGTATTTGGCATGTGTGGTACCGCTTCGCTCGCAAAGCAATTGCATAAAATATATTATAAAAATATTCAGCCCGGCGATGTATTGATCCGTGGTGGTTTTCCCGGCCATGCGGTAATAGTAATGGATATGATAGAAAATGAAAAAGGAGAAAAGAAATATATGCTGGCGCAGAGTTATATGCCTGCACAGGATATTCATGTTTTAATAAATCCTGTAGATGCAACAACTGCGTGGTATGATCTGAATGATGAACATATTATTGAAACACCGGAATACAGGTTTTATAATAATGAGTGGATGACATGGTAATATTGTATAGGAAGGTGAATCAGTTAAGCCCGGCATGAGTTTTAATGTACCTTTATCACATAGGTCTCCAAGGTAAAGAAGGTAATATGCCCCTGAATGCCTTCTTTAAAAGGAAATTATAGCATCCGGGTATATATCATCTGTATTTCAACACAAGGGGAGCTGTACAACAACTTAGGGCTAAATTTAGGTTTACCCTATAGCTGACCCTTAGCTGACCCTTAGTTGTCCCTTAGCTGAACTAGATAAAAGCACTGCCAATAACCTATTTCTTGTACTGAAAAGCTTTACATTTTAGAGGAAATAATACTGATTTAGCTTTATATGGGAAAGCCTCACCTATGGTACCCAATTCCGCAAGCTCGAATTAAAATTACCTAAGCCATTCATAGCTTATGGCTCATTTCGTTTCCTAAAGAATCATAAATTCTACATAGGTGAAACACATGTTGAAAACAGGGTTTTATTTCATAACTCAGGTAGGCAAAATTCCACAAAAACAGCATCCCTCTTGAAATTATCTGGGCTGAACAACTTCTAATGTTAACTACCTCAGCAATTATCTCAATGCGGTAAATAATTACCCCGTTGAAAATTAAAAAGGTTACCTTTCATCAGTTTAAAAAATTAAACCCGAACAATGGCAGATTTACCTAATCATATTATTGCCATTGGCGCTTCGGCGGGTGGCATGGAAGAAATAAATGCCTTTTTTGATCATACTCCTTTAGATGGTGTTTGTTACATTATTATTCAACATTTATCTCCTGATTTTAAAAGCCGGATGGTGGAGTTGCTCTCCAAACATAGTAAGCTTAAAGTACTGGAGGCGGAAAATGCTATGGAGGTAAATTGTAACTGCGTATACCTTATCCCAAACGATAAGTTTATGACGATTGAGCACAATAAACTGTTTCTTACAGACAAAGGAAATTCAAAAGGCCCTCATCTTACTATTAACACTTTTTTTAATTCGCTTGCAGCAGATTATGGCAATAGGGCAATCGGTATAATCCTTTCCGGCCTGGGTTCAGATGGTACGGAAGGTATTGTTTCCATAAAAAAAGCCGGCGGAATGATCATAGTGCGTAACCCGGAGAATACAGAATTTCAAGGAATGCCCTCGCATGCTATTGCCAGCGGTGTGGCAGATTTTATACTGGAACCCGAAGCAATGCCGCAGGTAATTGAAGACTACCTGAAAGATGAAGAAATGAGTGCGTTGCTGTTAGATAATGAAGAAGATGAAAAATATTTTACGGGTATTATAAAACTCATCAATGAACATTCACCGCTCGACTTTTCTGACTATAAGCAAACTACTATACTAAGGCGAATTAAAAGACGGGCCGTTTATAAAAACTATTCTTCGCTGGAGAAATACTTTGACTATTTAAAAAATGATCCGGAAGAAGTAGTGATACTGGCTAAAGAATTCCTAATAAGCGTTACCTCTTTTTTTAGAGATAAAGAAGCTTTCGATAAACTGGAGCAAACCATCATACCGGATATAATTAATAAGTTAGCACCCGGTGAGGAACTAAAAATATGGGTTGCCGGTTGTGCTACCGGGGAAGAAGCTTATAGCATAGGCATGCTTATTTGTGAGCAACTGGGACCTGATCATCCACATACAATTGTAAAAATATTTGCTACAGATATTGATACTGCCGCCCTGGCTTATGCAGGCAAGGGAGTATACAATAGTGATATAGAAAATGCCGTATC
>JBDSIB010000066.1:0-43593 GCA_039918155.1 Ferruginibacter sp. | reverse complement strand
TGGCGGCTGAAGCCGGCATCACGCATGCGGTAATTTACTTTGCGTTTACCAATGCCCATTTCTTCGATCTTGTTTATTGCAACAGCAATCGCATCTTTCATCAGCATGCCATTTAAAAAACCGGAGTTTTCTAAAGTTGCATCTTTTGTCGGGTTAGCTTCTTCACCATTGTAGTGGCAGCCAATAATATTTGTAATGGGAATATTAAAATGTTTTGCAAAAGCAAAGTCACGCTGATCACCGCAAGGCACAGCCATAATAGCGCCGGTGCCATAGCCAGCCAATACATATTCTGCTATCCAGATGGGTATTTGTTTTCCATCAAACGGATTGGTTGCGTATGCACCCGTAAAGCAACCGGTAATCTGTTTTACTTCAGCCATTCGTTCCCGGTCGCTGCGGCTTTTTACATAAGTCAAATATTCGTCTATGCTTTGGCGTTGTTCTGCCGTTGTAATTTTATTTACCAGGTCATGTTCTGGTGCAAGCACTAAAAAATCAACTCCGAAAATGGTGTCAGGACGGGTGGTGTAAACTTTAATAGCCTCACCCCCAACCCCTCTCCCCTGGGAGAGGGGAGCAAAAAAAACAAGTTCTTCTTTTATTTTTGTAAGTACTGTATCAACATCATTTTCAACTTCTTCATTTTTAAACCTGATAACTTTAAAACCCAATTCAGTTAAATATTCAGTTCGGGCAATATCATATTTCTTTTGCTCTTCATCATCATGATAACCTCCGTCAATTTCAATTAACAATTTTTTATTTAAAAAAGCAAAATCAATAATGAAATTTTCAATTACATGTTGGCGCCTCACTTTAGAATCGAACTGATTACCTCTCAATCTTTGCCATAAAATATCTTCTGAAAGAGTATTTGTTTTTCTATTCTCTCTTGATAAATCTTTTAAAATAGCCCATGCATTTTTATTTGCAGTTTGAAAAGGAGTTTTACTCCCCTCTCCGGCCGGAGAGGGGTTGGGGGTGAGGCGGAACTCCATCTCCGCTCCTTCACTCTTGCCTATCCAGTTGCGTTGCATTTCTTTCATGGCATCGCTGAAGTTCACTGTTTCCAGGCCTTCCAGCAGGCGATCTGCATATTCGGTAATGCGTAAATACCACTGGCGCATTTTCTTTTTTATTACCGGGTGGCCACCACGTTCGCTTACACCATTTACTACTTCATCATTTGCCAAAACGGTTCCCAAAGCTTCGCACCAGTTCACTTCGCCATAAGCACTAAAAGCCAGGCGGCGTTTCATTAAAATATCTTCCTGTTCTTTTTTTGAAAATGTATTCCATTCTTCTGCGGTAAAATGTTTGGAACCTTTGGTCTCATATTTTTTTACCAGGTCTGCAATTGGCCGGGCCTTTTTTTGCGTATTGCAGAAATAGCTTTCGAACAATTGTAAAAATATCCACTGTGTCCATTTGTAATAAGACGGATCACTGGTGCGTACTTCCCGGCTCCAATCGTAGCAGAAACCAATTTTATCTAACTGGGCTTTAAAAGTGGTGATATTTTTTTCGGTGGTAGTTGCCGGGTGTTGGCCGGTTTCAATTGCATATTGCTCTGCCGGCAGGCCGAAACTATCAAAGCCCATCGGATGTAATACATTAAATCCTTTTAATCTTTTGTAGCGGCTGCAAATATCGCTGGCAATGTAACCCAGCGGATGGCCTACGTGCAGACCTGCGCCACTTGGGTATGGAAACATATCCAGCACATAATATTTCGGCTTGTCCGAAACATTACTTACTTTATAAATCTCTTCATCTTTCCACTTTTTATGACATTCTTCCTCAATCTTTCTGAAATCGTATTCCATTTTTTATTGTAGTTTTTTATTTTTTTGAGCCCGGCATTGGTTCTATAATCAACTGCATTGGCGTCGCACTCTTGTATAACAAATCAATGCTGAACTTTTATATAAGCGTATGGGAAAAAATATTTTAACAAATAAATAAGCGTTCCTCTTGCAACATAAAAAATATATTTGGCGGGCAATCGTTTTTTTTATGCGAACAGCAAAAATAAACCAAACAAAGCAAAAACCTTTATTTTTGCCGGGGTTTGAAAAAGCTGCGGTGAATATTAAAAAACTGCGGATGGTGTTGATAGATGTTATTTTGCTGAATGGCTGCCGGATAGAAGTGAAAAGCGAACGAAGTGAAGCTTATAACGAATAGCCGGGATAAATGATGATTTTTGGTATAAAGCCGAAAGCCCCTAAACTAAAAACTAAAATAAATTATGGCTCAATTTGGAAAAGCATCCAGCAAGAAAGGGAAACCAAGTTATACCGGTGCTATTATCGGCGTGGCTTTGGTGTTATTTTTATTCGGCATTGTAGGCTGGTTCTTTTTAAACCTGCGTAAAACGGGTGATTATTTTAAAGAAAGCATACAGGTGCATACTTATCTTAATCGGGATGCAAATAAAAAACAAATTGACAGTCTGACGGCGTACATTTCCGCTATACCATACGCTAACCGTGTGGAGCATGTGACAAAGGAAATGGCGATTCAGAAATGGAATAATGAGAATGACACGACCTGGAAAAAATTTCTGACGAATAATCCTTTGCCGGAAAGCATTGATTTTTATGTAAAGGCAGACCATGTGGAAAAGGATAGCCTAAATATGCTTGCGCTTAATTTACAATCCGCTTACCCAGGGCTGATCTCTGAATTTCAATTTCCGACAGAAACGCTTACAAAAGTGAGCGCTTATGTAAAGACAGTTGGTATTATATTTTTAGTGGCAGCTATATTACTTACAATATTGGTGGTATTTTCTATTGATAATACCATCAGGCTGGCGATGTACAGCAACCGATTTTTAATAAAAACCATGCAGATGGTGGGCGCCACCAGGTGGTTTATTGCCCGCCCTATTAACCGCAGAGCACTTATAAATGGCCTGGTCGCATCGCTGATTGCTATTGCTGCTATTTGGGGATCGGTATTGCTTATTGGCAAAGTGATGCCTGTAAAATTGCCGCCGGATAACTCAAGCCTCGTGCTGCTGTTTCTTTTTATAATTGTGTTAGGCATTACAATTACCTTAATAAGTACGCACCGCTCTGTAATAAAATATCTGCGGATGAAACTGGATGACCTTTATTAAAGTTCAAGAGGTTCAACTGATTTCAAAAGTTTAATACGTTGAGGAACTTTTGGAACTTTTACAAGGCTTTGGAACTTTTGGAACATTTTAAATTATATTGCACCCTTAATTTTTTGATTTATGGCACAGGTTAAACAGGCTAAAAAAGTACCGGCAACAAGTAACACGCTTTTTGATAAAGAAAATTTTAAGTGGATGCTGATTGGTATTGCAGTAATTGTTCTTGGATATCTTTTGATGAGTGGCGGTAACAGCGACAATCCCGATATATTTAATGGTAAAGAAATTTATAGTTTCAGACGTATTACTCTGGCCCCCTTCTTAATTATACTGGGTTTTGGGATTGAGATCTTTGCGATTATGAAGAAATCTAAAAAAGCATAATATTTTTTTAAATTATACCTGTACCGGTTTGGGAATCTGGATATTATTATCCAGGTTTGCAAACCGGTTCTTTTTTTAAACCAAACACATTTAACTGATGGATTTTATTCAGAGTATTATTTTAGCAATTGTTGAAGGATTAACAGAGTTCTTACCTATCTCCTCTACAGGCCACATGATAATTGTAGAAAAATTATTGAACGTGCCTGATAATGAATACACCAAAATGTTTACAGTAGCCATACAACTGGGCGCTATACTGGCGGTGGTAGTTTTGTATTGGAAAAAGTTTTTTGATTTTAAGAATATACAGTTTTATTTAAAACTGATTGCCGGTGTAATACCTGCTTTGATATTAGGATTTTTATTTTCAAAGAAAATTGATATGCTGCTGGAAAGTACCACTACTGTTGCGATTGCTCTTTTTGTGGGAGGTATCATTTTATTATTTGTAGATAATATGTTTAAGAATCCGCAGATACGATCTGAGAAACAGGTATCTGTTTTAAATGCCGTTGTAATTGGTTTTTGGCAATGCCTTGCAATGATACCGGGTGTAAGCCGAAGCGCCGCTTCCATCATTGGCGGTATGCAGCAGAAACTTACACGGAGTGCTGCCGCTGAGTTTTCTTTCTTTTTGGCGGTGCCTACAATGCTTGCTGCCACCGGTTATAAAATGTTTAAATATTATAAAGATACTCCCAATGGCTTTTCAACAGAAGATATAAAACTGCTGGCTATTGGCAACCTGGTAGCATTTTTAATTGCAATGCTTGCCATAAAATTCTTTATTAATTTTCTAAAAAAGCATGGCTTCCGCATCTGGGGATTTTACAGAATTATTTTAGGTCTTATTTTATTCATCCTTATTTATACAGGACATATAAAATCATAAATACCCTTTAGATGGTATTGCATTATTTCAAATTTTGAAGTAACTATACAAAAAAACAAAATGAAAAAAGTGAAACTGTTTCTCTTTCTAAGTATTATTATCTCTATTTCCTCTTGTGACGATTATGGTAAAAAAGTAAAATCCGGCCATATAGAAACATTTTATAAAGATGGTATTACAGAAGCACAAGCGCAGCGGACTGCAACCTTGCTTTATAATATGGATATTAATGCCGGCAATGAAGCAACCGAAAAAAGTTTTCAACTGGGCAAAAAAAATGATACTGTTTATCTAAAAATGGTAGTGGCCAGCCCAAACAGTACGGATGTAAATGATTTTAATTTTATGGCAGTTGGTGATTATATTTCTGACAGTGCATTTAACGGAGCGCCGGTAAATATGGACCTTTCGGATAAATATTTTAAAACGTTACGCATCATTCCTTACAAAAAACTAACGGAACAAGATATTCAGAACGCTAAATAAAGTAACTGTTTTATAAAAAAATCCGTTGTAAATATTTTACAACGGATTTTTTTATTTCATTAATAACAAAACGTACATTTACTTTAAACCTTCAGCAATGCAGACTGCTTCCAAAAAAGTTATAAATGGCTGGGCTATGTACGATTGGGCCAATTCAGTTTATAACCTTGTAATAACCACTACATTCTTTCCTATATACTTTACATCCATTGCAAAAGATGATAAGCACTCGGACGTTGTTACTTTTTTGGGAAGAAAATTTGTAAACTCTTCTTTATACGATTACTGCCTGGCATTTGCTTATTTGCTTATCGCTATTTCTTACCCGGTACTAACGTCTATTGCCGACACCAGAGGTAATAAAAAATCGTTCATGAAGTTTTTTTGCTACATGGGCAGCCTGGGTTGTATGAGTATGTATTTTTTTACAGGAACGGATACCCTAGCTGTTGGTATTGTAGGATTTATTTTAGCAGCGATGGGCTTTGTGGGCAGCCTTGTATTTTATAATGCATACCTGCCGGAAATTGCAGCACCTGCAGACCAGGACAGGGTGAGCGCTCGTGGATTTTCTTTTGGTTACATAGGATCTGTAATAATGCAGTTGATTGGCTTTGCATTGGTATTGATGTTGCCGGATGCAGGCACGGCAACACGAATTACTTTTTTACTGGTAGGACTTTGGTGGATGGGTTTTGCACAAATAACATTTTCAAGACTACCGAAAAATAAAGTGGACGTCGCATACAAAAAAGGAAACATTTTTAAAGATGGTTTTGTAGATGTGAAAAAAGTATACAAACAGATAAAAACACAACAGGTTTTAAAAAGATACCTACGTGGCTTTTTCTTTTACAGTATGGGTGTACAAACGGTGATGCTTGCTGCGACATTGTTCGGAAGTAAACTACTGGCGCTGCCGGATACCAAGCTGATCATTACTGTTGTGATAATACAATTGGTTGCAATACCGGGAGCAATATTAATGAGCAAACTATCTCCAAAATTTGGGAATATAAAAGTGCTCATTGGAGTTGTGTTTTTCTGGATATTGATCTGCGTTGCTGCGTTTACAACTGCAACACTTGCAGAACCTTTGCAACCGGCGCATGCAGAAATAAGCAGTTTAAAAGTAGAACAGGCTGCATTTACAGAGCAAGGCAATGCAGTTGCTGCTGCTAACCTTACAACGATTATACAACAGAAGGAAAAAGACCTTGAGCCAAAGCAAGCTCCTATTGAATACTTCTTTTACGGACTTGCCATTGCTGTCGGTTTGGTGATGGGCGGTATACAATCTCTGAGCCGTTCTACATTTAGTAAACTGATGCCGGAAACAAAAGAAACCGCTTCATACTTTACTTATTATGATCTCACAGAAAAACTGGCCATTGTGATAGGTATGTTTTCTTTTGGATTGATCGGTGAAATTCTCAGCATGAAATATTCTGTGCTTTCGTTGATAATATTTTTTGCCATTGGCATGATATTTTTATTCTTTACCTTGAAAAAACAACAGGAATTAAAACTGGCTTAAGATGAATTTACATACAATTGATACCGGCTTTTTTAAATTAGATGGTGGCGCTATGTTTGGTGTAGTCCCAAAAAGTATCTGGAATAAAATAAACCCGGCTGATGAAAATAATATGTGTAACTGGGCATTGCGTTGTTTACTGATTGAAGACGGCGACCGCCTTATTTTGGTAGATACCGGCATGGGTGATAAACAGGATGCAAAATTTTTCGGTCATTATTATTTACATGGTGATGCTACACTGGATAAATCTCTGGCAGCAAAGGGTTTTAATAAGGATGATATTACAGATGTGCTGCTTACGCATTTGCATTTTGACCACTGCGGTGGAAGTATTGTAAGAGATGGAGATAAATTAGTTCCCGCATTTAAGAATGCAACTTACTGGAGCAACGAACGCCACTGGAAATGGGCCACGGAACCTAATGACAGGGAAAAAGCAAGTTTTTTAAAAGAAAATATTTTACCGATACAAGAAAGCGGACAATTAAAATTTATAGAAACTGCTGCTGCTGACTTTCCTAAAGATATAATGATACGCCAGGCTTTTGGCCATACCGATGCGATGATGCTACCGCAATTTTCTTACAAAGGAAAAACTATTATTTACATGGCAGATCTGTTACCGTCTGCCGGTCATATTCCACTTCCTTATGTAATGGCTTATGATATGTTTCCACTGACTACACTCAATGAAAAAACATCTTTCCTTACCGAAGCCCAACAAAATGATTATGTATTATTTTTTGAGCATGACCCATTGATTGAATGCTGTAATCTGCAAATTACAGATAGAGGAATAAGAATGAAAGATAATTTTAAGTTGAGTGAGATGTAATAATTAAAGTTTACTTATACGCTACGGTAAAAGTTGACCATAGGTATTCTGTACAAGTTCCGACATAAAGTCGAAATCCCGATTTTACATCTGGAAGATGCGACCCGGAGTTCCACTGCGTTCGTCGGGGCAAGCGCAAGAATGCTGCTATGAAATACTGAAGCCCGGACCAAAAAATAAAACTAACGAACACCTATAAGCGAAGTAAGTGGATAACGAAGGTTCGAATATCCCATCATGTCTACCACTACCTTGCCGACAGAGATAGGGCTTTCAACCCTCAGCAACAAATGATTGGGATCGTCGCTAACCCAGGCAGTCATTTTTTCGCCACCTTCAAAAATGGTTCCTTTAACTAAAAGCGGTTTAAATTTTATGGCATTGAATTTACCGTAGCGTGTTTTAATTTTTTCTTTGCCTAAATACCTTATATAAAGATGATAGATCTCATCATCCAGGAACATATCAAAAGGTATTTTATCGTTTACTTTATATTTTGCAAAATTGATATTACGTGCATAGTAAACAGCACTTACTACATCCTGCATACAATTTGTAACTTTAAAAACACCCGTAGTGCTGGTAGCGCTGTGAGCAGTTTGGTTAAAACTTACATTGTTGTAAATTTTATGTCCGCCTTCATCTACATTACGGATAAATTTATACGGTAAAAGAGTAGCTGTATCGATATAACTTTCATACCGATCACGTACTTTAAAAAAATTATCGAAGAAGGAATAAGTTTTACCATCGCCGACTGCATGATAAACGGGTTTGCCGTTAAACCTTTCTAATGATGTTGTGAAACTGGCTTCGCCTGCGCCGATATATGCACCAAGTGTGCTGTAATAAATTTTCATTATTACTCTTTCACCTGCTTTAAAAGCGGTATTGGTAGTGCCGCAAAATGCAGGTTCTTGCTGGCGTGGAGCAGGGGTGAAACTTAAAAGAAGAGCGCCAATAATGGGTATATAGGGTTTAAATACAATCATTTTTCTTTCATGATTTTGATTCCGAAAATTAATAAACTTCCTGCAATTGCTGGTATTACAAGATTGATTATCCATATTACAAGTGATGCTGCCTGTATTCCGATGATGTTGCTGCTATACAACTGTAAAACCTGAACACTTACTGCTGCTCTTACCGGAAGCTCTGTAAAACCAATTGTTGGGGCTATTGCCATCAACAGATAAAATACAGAGAGCAACCAAAAACAAAGAACATTTGCAATATCAACCTGCATCACTTTTAACAGCAGCACATATTGCAAAATAAATACCATATATCTTAAAAAAGATAAAAACAGAATTCTTAACAATTGTTTACGTGAAAAGCTACTGAGAAGTTCTAAATACCTGTTTAATTTATGAAGTCTTTTGATTTTACTAACCATTTTTATAATAAGACCTACCCTGAGATAAATTAAAACAAGTGAAATACTGGCTATTACACATGCCCCAATTAAAATGTCTGCAGCAATGGCCGGCATCAGATCAAATAAAGCGGGGTTTCCATTTCCAAACCGGAAAAAAAGCAATCCCAAAGTACCAACTATAACGGTTACGGATAACTGACTTATACTTCCCAATATAGTGAGTGGTATGGCGCTCAGGCGATGCTCTTCCTGTACATATACGATACGCCCACCGTATTCCCCAATACGATTTGGAGTAAGCATTGTTACGCTGCAACCGGAGAGCACACTTTTAAATGCTTTGATAAATGTAAATTTCTCAAGAGGCGCAATCAGTAGTTGCCACTTTCTTGCTTCCAGGCCCCAATTTAGAAAAACTAAAAAAAATGCAATCCAGAAATATCCATTCTTCCAGCTTAACTTTATCTGCTCCCAACGTTCTGGCAGGTCTGGCCGGTTGATGATTTGCTTATACAAACTCCATGAAAGTGCTATAAACAAAAGCGGGCCTAAAAAGTAGTTGAGGAATATTTTAATATTTTTGTTCAAACAAATATTTTAACGGTAAAATTAGGCAGCACATTGCAAAATACATCAAAAATCATTTTAGGAATTGATCCGGGTACGGTGGTAATGGGCTTTGGCTTAATAAGTATTACCAACAAAAATATTGAAATGATCGAGATGGGCGTTTTAAAATTAAATACAAAAGATGATGCATTTGTGAGATTGGAAAGAATACACCATAAAGTAATTGAGATCATTATAAAATTTAAACCCACCGCTTTTGCAATAGAAGCACCTTTCTTTGGCAAGAATGTGCAGAGTATGCTAAAATTGGGAAGGGCGCAGGGTGTGGCCATTGCTGCTGCTATACAATCCGGCCTGGAAGTAACGGAATATTCTCCGAAAAAAATAAAACAATCTATTACGGGAAACGGAAATGCAAATAAAGAACAGGTGATGCGAATGCTGCAGCAGTTATTAAAATTTACAGAGACGCCTACACTGCTGGATGCATCGGATGCTTTGGCAGTTGCTGTTTGCCATCATTTTCAAAATAATGAATTATTAAAAACCAATTCTGGTAAAAATAAAGACTGGAAAGAGTTTATTGCTCAGAACACACACAGATTAAAAAAATAATAAGTTTTTCTTATGCAGATAAGATCTAAAACTTTGAGATGGTTGATAATAGCAAGTACTTTAATAGTTGCTATAATTATTGCAGTACAACTATTCTGGCTGCAGAAAGTTTATCTTTTTGAGCAAAAGCAATTCAATACGAGTGTATCAAAAAGTATACATGCTACTTATGAAGACCTTGATATATCTGAAGACTCCACTTATAGTTTTGAAAAAAATATTGATAATCCTAAGCCTGATATTTACATTGCAAAAATTAACCTGCAGCATGACATAGAAACCATCAGCAGCAAATTAAGTACTGAATTTGCAGATTTTGATGTATTCACGGATTGTAAAATTGCATTGCACAAAAAAGGAACAGAAGGTTATTCTGCATATAAATACATTGATATGCCCGATGCTAATTTTAGCTCCTCTCTACAGGATGATATACCTTATTTTAAAAGAGATTATTCTTATGTAATTTTATTTTTCCCTCACCGTACCCAATATGTTATTAAGCAAATGGAGTTCTGGATCGTTTCCGGAGCATTGCTTATTATCGTTTTGATTGCTTTCAGTTTCAGTATTTTCTATTTGTACCGTCAAAAGTTCCTAAATGAAACGCAGAAAGATTTTGTAAATAATTTTACTCATGAATTTAAAACTCCACTATCTGTTATTAAAATAGCGGCCGATGTTTTAAAAGACCCAGCTATAAAAGATAAGCCCGAGAAGCTAAGTAATTATGCAGGTATTATTGAGGAGCAAACCGCACATCTTCAGCAGCAGACACAGCGCTTATTACAAATCGCTTTTACAGAAGAAAATGCTTTGGCTTTGCAGAAAGAAATTTTTGATGCAGGTAAATTGATGCAACAGGCTGTAACAGATCTGGCTCCTCTGATTGAAAGAAAAAATGGAAGTGTGCAGCTTTTAAATAAAAATAATAATAGCATGATCAATGCAGATAAGTCTTATTTGCTTCTCACTTTTATCAATCTTATTGAAAATGCCGTTAAATATTCCATAAAACCGATAATAGAAATTACAACATTCATAGAAGGCAACGACTTTTGTGCAAGTATAAAAGATAACGGTGTGGGCATAGAGAAGAAACATCAGAAAAAAATCTTTGACCGTTTTTACAGAGTTACATCGGGTGATCTGCACAATGCAAGTGGTTTTGGATTGGGATTAAATTTTGTAAAGAAGATAATTGATGCACATCATGGAAGTATTGAAGTAAGGAGTGAATATGGAGAAGGGAGTATGTTCATCATTAAAATTCCGAGAAGTTAATAAAACGATCTAACTATAATGTGTACCTGCTAAATAAAATCTAAAAAATGAAACCTAAAATTTTACTTGCCGAAGATGACACTGCTTTAAGTTTTGTAATTAAAGATAATCTTACGGATGCCGGTTTTGATGTAACTACTACAACTGATGGTGAAGCTGCCTGGCAGGAATTTCAAAAAAAGAAGTTTGACCTTTGCCTGTTAGACGTAAATATGCCGGTAAGAGATGGGTTTGCAGTTGCAAAAAAGATACGCCAGCAAAGTGATGTGATACCCATTATTTTTATTACTGCAAAAAGCCTGGAAGAAGACAAGTTAAAAGGATTTGCAACTGGTGCCGATGATTATATCACAAAACCTTTTAGCATTAAAGAACTTATTATGCGTATAGAAGTTTTCTTACGCCGCACTAAAAAATTAGACGCTGACATAAGGGAGGATTATCATATAGGCAAACTACGCTTTGTACACAATGAATTAAAAATTTACGATGGTAAAGAGGCCATTGCACTTACTCAGAAGGAAGCAGATCTGCTGAAATTTCTTGCGCAGAATAATAATAAAATATTAAAGAGAGAAGAAGTGCTGTTGAACGTATGGGGTAAGGATGATTATTTTTTAGGAAGGAGTATGGATGTATTTATTACAAAGCTCCGCAAACATTTTAAAGCAGATACCACCATCAACCTGGAAACCATACACGGTGTAGGTTTCAGGCTAAACAGCTGATTTATAAATTACTGATGATGAGTTGCTGAACCTGTTTCATCTCTTCCGAAGCAATGGTAATTTTTGGCCTGGTAAAGTTCAGATCATTGGCTGTGTTAATTGGTATCAAATGCATGTGCGCATGTGGCACTTCAATTCCTACAACGCTGATGCCACAGCGGTTACAGTCAAAAGATTTTTCAATTGATTTGGCAATAGGTTTTGCAAATACAAGCATCTCTGAAAGATAATTTTCCGGCAGATCAAAAATTTTATCTACTTCAATTTTAGGAACTACCAATACATGGCCTTTTACTAAAGGGAAAGCATCGAGGAATGCTATAAAATGCTCATCTTCTTTTATTTTATAAGAAGGTATTTCGCCGTTAATTATTTTTGTGAAAATGCTCATTGTTTTTTTACAAATATAAAAAGAAAGGCTGTATTTATAATTGTCTCAAGAGATGAGATCTTTTAGAAAGTACTTTCAAGTTTGAAGTAAATTAAAAAAGATTGCATCTCTATTTTTAGGCAGCGACATTCGATAGTCATCGGATTATAAATCCACCCAAAAGAAAAGCCCACGCTTTTGGCATGGGCTGTAAAAGAAGATCGTATTTTTTTATACTGTAATCTTTTCAATTTTAAATTTCAGTACTCCTGCAGGCACTGTTACCTCTGCAACTTCACCAACTACTTTTCCAAGCAGCCCTCTTCCTATTGGGGAAGTAACGGAAATTTTTCCAAGTTTAAGATCAGCTTCGCTTTCTGAAACGATCTGGTAAGTAACTGATTTTTTTGTTCCCAGATTTGCTGCGGTCACTTTTGTAAGTATGCTTACCCTGCTGGTATCGATGGTTGATTCATCAATGATGCGTGCATTTGCCATGGCACCTTCCAATTGATTTATTTTAGCTTCCAGTAAACCCTGCGCCTCTTTAGCGGCATCATATTCTGCATTTTCTTTTAGATCTCCTTTTTCTCTTGCTTCTGCAATGGCTGCACTTGCTGCAGGGCGGTCTTTCGATTTTAAGCTATGCAGCTCTGCCTGCATTTTTTCAAAAGTGTCCTGTGTTACATAATTTATTTCTGCCATAAAATTCATTTTACTTATAAAAAAAATACAACGCCCCGGTAATACCGAAGCGTTGCATGTATACAAATATACTAAATTCTTTCAGGGAACAAAGGAAAGTCTACTTCAAAAAAGTTAAATGCCCAGCTTTTCTACGAGTATTTTACTCATTTTATAAAATGCCTCATGTGAATAACCGGCAATATGCGGTGTAAGTATCACATTCTTTCTTGAAGAAAGGTATTTAAGCTGGTCTTTTTGTATCTCTGTGAGTGTTGCAAGTTTTTCATTTTCGAGTACATCTAATGCGGCGCCTGCAATCATTTCATTTTCAAATGCGTTTATTAAAGCAGCAGTTTCTACTACCGGCCCACGGCAGGTGTTGATTATAAAAGGGCGTTTCTGCAACTGGTTGAAAAAATCATCATTAGCCATGTATTTTGTTTCGCTGGTAAGCGGCACATGAAAACTGATCACATCTGCATATCTGCACAGTTGCTCCAGGTTTGCTTCTCTTACCTGCTTGCCACCAAAGCCATTTTTATATTTATCATAGGCTAAAATAGTTACATCAAAAGATGCCAGCAGCTTTGCAAATGCTCCGCCGGTATTTCCAAAACCGACAATACCTACAATTTTCCCGGCAAGTTCCGTTCCCCGGTTCTCATTGCGTATCCAAAGACCATTTTTTACTTCTTCATATCCTTTGCTGATGTTGTTCATCAGGTTAAGCAACATTCCCAAAGCATGTTCTGCTACAGCATTGCGGTTTCCTTCGGGTGTGCTAATACAGGTAATATTTTTCTGCTTCGCATAATCAATATCGATCAATTCTAATCCACTTCCAAGTCTGCCAATCCATTTTAAATCGGGCGCCTTATCAATAATTGTTTTATCAATTTTTAGTCTTGTTGTAACTACAAGGCCTGTAGCTTTACCAATTTTCTGGCTCAACTCTTCATACGTGATCTCTGGTTCATACAATACTTCATATCCTTTTTGTTTAAAGGTATCAAGCAGGTATTCATGAACTTTTGCAGTAATTATTATCATTTTTATATTGCAGCAATCATGCTGATTTCAACATTTACGTTTTTAGGTAATCCTTTTACAGCCACTGTTTCTCTTGCAGGAAAGTCAGTGTCAAAATATTTTCCATAAATTTCGTTCACTTCGGCAAACAAACTCATATCACTTAAAAAAATTGTAGTTTTTACAACATTTGAAAAACTCATTTCAGCCTCTTCTAAAATAACAGAAAGATTTTTCATTACCTGGTTCGTCTCTTCATTAATAGTTGCCATTTTCATTTCTGAAGTAGCAGGATCTATAGCAACCTGGCCTGAAATAAATAACAAATTGCCGGTTTTGACTGCCTGGTTGTATGGGCCAATAGGTGCCGGAGCTTTATCTGTTTTAATGATCTGCTTTGCCATATTCTATTTATTTTTTTTAAATACAAATATATCTTTTATCAACGACGTATTTTTGCAAAAATAAAGTGAAATGAAAATTGCAGTTTTTGGAGCGGATAGTTTGTACAATGAATTGATACAATGTAATACAGGTATTGATTGGATAAGAGTAAAAGCTATTCGTGAATTAGATGACAGAAAAAACATAGATGCTCTTTTTGTATTGGATGAAGCTATTGACATTACTGATATTAATTTAGCTGAAAAACCTGTTTTCATAAACTGTGTAACAAAAACTTTAAAACAACTCAGTGCACAAAAAAACATTATCCGCATTAATGGCTGGTCGGGCTTTTTATCAAAAGGTCTTTGGGAAGTGAGCGGAATATTAAATGAATATGCCGTAAATGTATTGCTGGAGTGCAGTAAAAAATATATCACTACGCCTGATGAACCTGGCTTTATAAGTGCAAGAATATTGGCCATGATAATTAATGAAGCATTTTACACAGAAGCAGATAAAGTAAGTGACCGGTCTGCCATAGATATTGCGATGAAACTGGGAACCAATTACCCTTTTGGCCCTTTTGAATGGGCAGAAAAAATAGGAACAGAAAAAATATATGAATTACTTATGGCACTATCGGCACAGGATACACGATATACACCCTGTGCTTCCATGGCTCAACTAATAAAACAATAATGCCTTTTATTTTAAATATTGATACGGCTACAGAAAATGCTTCTGTAAGTCTTGCAGAAAATGGATCAATTACAGCTTTTACTGAAAATAATATTCAGAAAGATCATGCAACATTCCTGCATCTTGCAATAAAAGATCTTTTACATAAAACAGGCATTGGTTTTAAACAACTGAGCGCCATCGCCGTTACTGAAGGGCCGGGGTCGTACACAGGTTTAAGAGTAGGAATGGCCTCTGCAAAAGGGTTGTGCTATGCGCTTAATAAGCCGTTCATTACCATTAATACATTGGAAGCCATGGCATTGGCAAGTATTCAAAACTCCCTTGGCAGCGGAAATCTATATTGTCCAATGATAGATGCCCGGCGCATGGAAGTCTATACAGCATTATATAAAAAAGATATGGAGAATATTTTACCATCTTCGGCAATTATTCTTACAGAAAAATTCCTCGAAGACGAACTGAAGAAGAATAAAATTGTTTTTTCAGGAAGTGGAGTAGAAAAATGGAAGATAATGTCAAACTCGCCAAATTGTATGTTCCTCGAGCAATCAAATATTTATTTATCTATTGCTCAACTCTCTTATAAAAAAAGTATTGAAAAGGAATTTACAGAACTAGCTCATAGTCAACCATTATACGTCAAAGAATTTTATAACGGTTAAATTTGGCTTTTCTTCTACACCGATTTACTTGTTTTTAACATTAGAGAGAAACTTAAATATTATTTCATTCGTATATTTGCATCTTATCATATTTCTAAACGATTCTAAAATTATTTTCCTATGATTGTTGAAACTCAATCAAACGAGCAGGCCAGCAAGCCTGCACTCGAAACACCTGAAACACTTAAAATAAACTATCATCATTTAAAAAAAGCGGCACTCGTTTTAAGAGCATTGAATCACAAACTTCGCCAACAAATCTTAACCTTAATAGAAACAGAAAAGAAAATTACTGTTACAGAGATTTATGTGAGGTTACGCCTGGAGCAATCAGTTGCTTCTCAGCATCTTGCAATATTAAGAAGAGCAGGAATTGTGGTAACACAAAGAGAAGGTAAGTTTATTTACTACACAGTGAATATTAAGCGGATCGATGAAATTAAAGACATGGTCGAAGAACTGGTAGCTTAGTATCTTTCAAATCATTATTACAAAAAAGCGATTCTAACCCAATCGCTTTTTTATTTTTACCTTTGCAACATACTTAATACTTATATTATGTTCATAAAACAACTATATACCAATTGCCTTAGCGAAGCCGCTTATTATATAGAAAGTGAAGGCGAAGCAGCTATTATTGATCCTCTTAGAGATATTGATGAATACCTGGCTTTAGCGAAAGAAAGAAATGCACAGATAAAATATATTTTTGAAACACATTTTCATGCTGATTTTGTGAGCGGTCATATAGACCTTGGTAAACAAACGGGTGCACCGATCATTTACGGACCTGGTGCTGTTACAAACTTTAAAATATACAATGCTGCTGATGGTGAAGTATTTAAGCTTGGCAAAGTCTCCTTTACTGCTTTACACACTCCGGGACATACAATTGAAAGCAGTTGCTATTTATTAAAGGATGAAGAAGGAAAAGACAATTCCATTTTTACGGGTGACACATTATTTGTAGGTGATGTTGGCCGTCCTGACTTAAGCAGCGGAAGTATGAGTACAGAGGAACTTGCTGCTATCATGTATGATACCCTTCAAACTAAAATATTGCCCCTGAATGATGATATTAAAGTTTATCCAGCACATGGACCAGGCAGTAGTTGTGGTAAAAACTTAGGACCAAGCACTTACAGCACTATTGGCGAAGAAAAGAAAAGCAATTATGCATTGCAGCCACAAAGCAAAGAAGAATTTATAAAAGCAGTTACAGATGGTCTAGCAACGGCTCCAAAATATTTTGCTGTAAATGCAAAAATAAATATGGAAGGATATGACGGCATACAGGGAGTTGTAAAAAACGGTACAAAAGGGCTTAATGTAAATGAATTTAAAAAGCAACTGGGCGATGATGTGATCTTACTCGATACAAGACCGGCTGCCGAATTCGCTGAAGGGTTTATTCCGGGTTCAGTATTTATTGGGTTGGAAGGTAGATTTGCTGAATGGGCAGGAAGCTTATTGCCATTTGATAAAACAATATTGTTGGTAACACCAGTTGGCAAAGAAGAAGAAACAGTGATCAGGCTTGCAAGAGTTGGGTTTGATAAAATGAATGGCTATTTAAAAGGTGGTTTTAATAGCTGGAAAAAAGCTAGTGAGAAAACTGATATGATCATTTCTGTAGAAGCAGATGAACTGATGATGGATATGCCCCATGATCCGAACCTGGTAGTAGTAGATGTGCGCAGAGCAACTGAATTTGCAGATGGACATTTAAAAGATGCTATAAATGCGCCATTGGAAGAAATGACTGATGTAGTAAACCTTGCACAATTTGAAGACAATCAGAATTTATATGTGCATTGTGCAAGTGGTTACAGAAGTATGATAGCATCTTCTTTATTCAAACGTCAGGGTATACATAACTTAAGAAACATAGAAGGGGGCTGGGCTAAAATAAAAGAACAGGAAAAAGCAGTTGTTGTAAAAGAAGCCAGCG
The DNA here is from genome assembly GCA_039918155.1 of Ferruginibacter sp. Taxonomy (GTDB): domain Bacteria; phylum Bacteroidota; class Bacteroidia; order Chitinophagales; family Chitinophagaceae; genus Ferruginibacter. Next base: position 25,960 of record JBDSIB010000066.1, on the reverse strand, counting down.
TTTTAAATTAGAGTACTTTTCTACATCGGCGATCGGACATTATCAATCCATTTTTTTACATGCTCAGGTTTGTAAGAGTGTTTCCAGCGACGGTGGCTCCATAAATAATTGGATGATTGTTTTCGGATATTTTGTTCTAAAAAATTCCGGTACCGTTGTGTGAGTTCACCATCTTTAAATTCACTCCCATCTTCGGTTACAATCTGCAGATCAAGTGCATAGTATCCTCTTTTCTTTTTAATAATATTTACAAATACTACGGCAGTTTTATTTCTTCTTGGTCCTTTATCTGTGCCTGCTAAAAAAGGTGCAGGCCTATTAAAAAAGTTTAACCAGTAAGCTGTTTTAGCTTCCGTTGGGTTTTGATCGGCGATAAGCCCTAATGCATATTGCTGTTTCATTAATGCAGGCATGCGTGCCGCATAGTCTTCAATGGCAACCATTTTAGCACCAAACTTAGAACGCACTTTTAATACCAATCTCTCTACGGGTTTGCTGGATATTTTTTTATAAACTGCCAGCCAGGGAAGCTTTAAATGTTTTGAAATTGACAGGCTTGCATATTCCCAATTCATCTGGTGACCGCTATTGAATTGTATGTTTTTTCCTCTTGCTGCTAATTCATTGCAGGCACTCATGTCTACGGTTATACGCTTATCGAATTCTGTGGCAGAAATACTGACAAGTTTTAGTGTTTCAATAAAATTATCAGTGAAATTTTTATAGAATTGTTTGGCAATCTGTTCTTTTTCATCCAGAGTTCTTTCGGGAAAGGCAATGTCAAGATTGTTCATCACAACAATTTTTCTGTAGCGGAAAACCTTATATATAAAAAAACAAACAACATCGCTGATACCATATAAAATAAAAAATGGCAGTAAAGAAACTACATATAAAAAGCCGTAGATAATGTAATACATGCGATGAATTGTTGAACAAAGGTATGCCGTACAAGAGTGCGACGCAACAATGTTGCCTGATGGTATGCTGCCGGGTTACAAAATTGTATTTTGCAATATCGAACTTTTCTCAGGGTAATCAGTGTTGAAATGCAGGCCACGGCTCTCTTTACGAAACTCTGCACTTTTTACAATCAAATAAGAAACGGTAATTAAATTACGTAACTCACAAAGCTGCGGAGAAACTTCTGTTTTTTCGTACAACAATTCTGTTTCTTCATGCAAAAAATCCAATCTTCGATTAGCTCTTTGCAAACGCTCATTGTTGCGAACAATACCTACATAATCGCTCATCAGCAATTTCATTTCTTTGAGACTCTGTGTAATCAAGATCATTTCTTTAGGTGCAGTAGTGCCTGCTGCGTTCCAGGCCGGTACTGCATTTTCGAGATTTGTTGCACTTTCAGTTCTTTCCTCTTTAATGGTCTCAATACTTTTTTTATATGCCCTGTGTGCAAATACCATGGCTTCTAAAAGACTGTTGCTCGCTAACCTGTTAGCACCGTGAAGACCTGTACTGGCACATTCTCCGGCGGCAAATAAATTATTGATAGATGTTCTCGCCCACTCATCCGTTTTTACACCACCGCAACTGTAATGCGCCGCTGGCGAAACCGGAATCATATCTTTTGAAACATCAATTCCGATGCTCAAACATTTTGCATGTATGTTGGGGAAATGTTCCAGAAATTTTTCCTGATCCATGTGGCGGCAATCCAGATAAACATGTTCGGTACCATTAATTTTCATTTCACTATCAATGGCTCTTGCAACAATATCACGGGGGGCAAGATCTTTGCGGCTGTCATATCTTTCCATAAAAGCTTCGCCTTTGCTGTTACGCAAAATACCACCGTCGCCCCTAACCGCTTCCGTTATTAAGAAAGATTGACCACGAACACCGGCTTCATATAATGCCGTCGGATGAAATTGAATGAACTCCATATTTTCAATACGGCCTTTTGCACGGTAAATCATTGCAACACCATCACCCGTTGCAATCGCAGGATTGGTGGTACTTCTGTACACCTGACCATTGCCGCCGGAAGCCAGTAAAGTTACTTTTGAAATAATCTTTTCAATCTTTTTTGTACCGAGATTTAAAACATATACACCATAACATTCAATATCAGGAGTAGATTTTGTAACGAGATAACCGAGGTGATGCTGCGTAATAATATCCAACACAAAACAATGGCTGATGAGATTTATATTGCTACATTTTTTTATCGCTTCCAGCAAAGCTCTTTCCATTTCATAACCCGTGATATCTTTATGATGCAGAATTCGGTTTTCACTGTGGCCACCTTCTTTTCCTAATTTAAAATCACCATCAGGTTCTTTATCAAAATTAGCACCCCACTCTATCAATTCATTTATGCGTTGCACACCTTCCTTCACTACGATCTCTACAATATGCTTATTGCAAAGACCATCGCCTGCAATTAATGTATCCTCTATGTGCTTTGAAAAACTATCATGATCAAAATCCATCACACCTGCCACGCCGCCCTGGGCATACTTTGTATTGGTTTCGTCGCTTTGTGTTTTGGTAAGAATGGTCACTGTTTTATAAGGGCAATCCTGTGCTACTTTTAAAGCATAAGTAAGGCCGGCAATGCCTGAACCAATAACAAGAAAATCTGTTTGCATAAATTATTTTGAAAAGTGTTTTTTGTTTATCAGCAGAAGATCATTGGGCAACATTGTTGTGTCACTTGCCGACCTTCTCGGCATCCCGATATTACATTCGAATCGGGACTTGTACAGCATACCATTACTGAACACTTCCTGCCGAATTTAAATTATTTCAATACAGCAGTATCGGATTCAATCCACACATCATTCTCCTTCAATAAATTGATAAGTTCATCAACAGCAACGTCACTGTTCACATTTCTCTTTACCACTTCTTTCCCTTTGTATAAAGTAATTTTTCCGGGGCCGCTGCCGACGTAGCCAAAATCTGCATCGGCCATTTCGCCGGGACCGTTTACAATGCAACCCATGATGGCAATTTTCAACCCTTTTAAATGATTGGTTACATTTCTGATTTTAGCCGTGGTTTCCTGCAGATCAAATAAAGTGCGACCACAACTTGGGCAACTGATGTATTCTGTTTTAGAAATGCGTGTACGTACCGCCTGTAAAATAGAGAAAGAAGTATTGTTTAAAAACTGGTAATTGTTTTTTACAGTGAGATAAGTCCTACCACTCACTTTATTATTCGTCATTTTATCCGGGTTGTTTATGAGCCAGATGCCATCGCCCATCCCATCTAAAAATAAACCACCTGCTGTCGCAGAAAAATGTATGAGTTGCTCATCCACTTCTGCGTGCATACTTTCTACGGAAATAATGATTGGACAATTTATTTTTCTATTCATCAGTTCCGTTACAAAAGACCTTAGTTGTTGCATAGCATTTTCTGCGGATGCATAAATACACAGCACAATCGTTTTATCATTTTCAATTATTGGTAATAATGCTGATGTATCTTCTGTAATATTTAATGCAATAAAGTTTAACTGCGTAGATTTTTTTTCTGCTGTAGCAAAATTATTTTTATCAAATAGAGGGAAATATTTACCTGTCTCATTTGTTTGCAACCAAACATTATAATTGCAAATAACTCTTAGTGTACCCGGCAAATTAAAATCTACCTTTTTATTATGAGTGTAAATAAAATCTGCAGCGGCATCTGCTATATTCCATTTGTCTGTAACTTCATTATAAGTATAACCGATAGCCTGTAAATCAGCAGGGGCAATTATTTCAGCCGCCATAAAATCTGCGACAACAATGGGCACATGCTTTGCGCCGATATTTAAAACTTCATTTGTTTGCCTGCGGGCATATTCAAATGGAGAATAGGGAAGCTTAGTTTCTAATGAAGTTTTCTCATTATGTACTACTGCCGATCTGCTTTGATATCTTTTCACCAAATCTTTACAAACCGGTATTTCAAATTCAGGGTCTTCGGTCAGGCTTACCCTAATGGTATCACCAATTCCATCTTCAAGCAAACTACCTATACCAATGGCAGATTTTATGCGACCGTCTTCGCCATCACCAGCTTCTGTAACGCCCAAATGCAAGGGATAACATTCTCCAAACTCCTGCATCATGTGTTGAATAAGTAACCGATATGCCTGCACCATCACCAATGGATTGCTACTCTTCATACTCAATATGATCTGGTGATAATCTTCACTACGGGCAATGCGGAGAAATTCCATGGCGCTTTCTACCATGCCATTTGCCGTATCTCCATAGCGGCTCATAATTCGATCGCTCAGGCTACCATGATTAGTCCCAATACGCATCGCAGTGCCATGTTCTTTACAGATCTTTACAAGCGGTGTAAATCTTTCCTTTATCCTATCTATTTCTTCTGCATATTCCGCATCGGTATAATCTATCTGTTCAAATTTTTTCTTGTCTACATAATTACCGGGATTCACTCTCACTTTTTCAATGATCCTTGCAGCTATTTCTGCTGCGTTGGGTGTAAAGTGTATATCAGCAACTAACGGGGTAGTATAACCTCTTTTATGTAATTCATCTTTTATTGCCTGTAAATTTTCTGCTTCTTTTTTGGAGGGTGCAGTAATACGAACCAACTCTGCACCGGCTTCTATACAGCGTATGGACTGTTCCACTGTTGCAATGGTATCCATTGTATCAGTAGTGGTCATGGTTTGTATGCGTATGGGATTATTACCGCCAATGAGCAAATTGCCCACTTTCACTTCACGTGTAGGTAACCTTTTATATTCCGTTAAAGATTCACAATACAATTGCATAATAAGAAAACGTTTGAGAATTATATGCAAAGTTAAACAAAGGAGAAGAGTAATAGTTTAATAAACTTGCTATTAAATAGCGGGTAAAACTACCAGTCCTTTTCAGGTTTGTCTACTGAAGCTGCATTTACTTTATGTAATTTATCCTGCAGGTTTGCTTCCTGCTGCTGAAGTGCCTGCAGCTTTTGTTCAGCATCTTTCTGACTTATTTTAGATTGCTGTGGCTTGGGTTGCTGATCCTGCTTTTTTTGCTGGTCTTTATCCTGATCCTGCTTTTTATCTTTCTGTTGCTGCTGTTGTTGTTTTTGCTGTTGCAAAGCTTTCTGTAAATTCTGCCGGGCATCATCATCATTTGGAGAAATTTTTAAAGCATTTTTATACGCTTCAATACACTCGGCTATTTTTTTATCATTCTGCAATACAACTCCTTTATTATAATATGCATTTGACTTTTGTATTGGCTTTTTTAATGATTTTATGGCATTGTCATAAGCCGCAATGGATTCATCTGTTTTTTTAGAACGATACAAAGCATTGCCGACATTATACTGTGCTGTTGCATTAGATGGATCTTTTTTTAATACCGTATTATACTCTTCAGTAGCGGCAGAGTAATCATTTTTTTTATAAGCAGTATTCCCTTTTTTTATAGCTTCCTTTTCGTTTTGTGCAGATGCAGCAACAGTAAAAAATAAAAACAACAAGGTAAATGCAGGTTTCAATTTCATAATTCTTTTCCTTTTAGTTTCCGAAACAAAAAACTCTACCAGCAAAAAAAATAATGCCAACCCTACCAGGTATTGAAAATAGGTTTTGTAATGCAGTAATGAATCATCGGTTACGCTTCGTTTATCCATACTATTTAGTTGTGCCGCTATGCCGGAAACAACCGCATCTGAATTGGAAAATAACTGATATACCCCATTTCCTTTTTCAGCTATGGTTTTTAATTCTTCCTGGTTCAGTTTTGTTACAACCGTATTACCATCCTTGTCTTTTTTAAGTTCGCCGGTTACTTCATCCATTATCGTAGCGCCTTCAGGAGAACCTATACCAATGGTATTGATCATCACACCTTCCTGGCCCATTTGCGCTGCTGTTTTAATTGCATTTTCATCATGGTCTTCACCATCACTAATCAGCACAACCGCTTTATATTTTTTTTCTTTTTGATTGAATGAAGCATAACACATTTTTAATGCATCGCCTATAACTGTACCCTGCGTTGGGATAGATTCCGTAGAAGCGGATTCAATATACATTTTAGCAGCAGCATGATCTGCGCTTAAAGGCATCTGCATGTATGCTTTACCTGCAAAAACTACTATTCCTACCCGGTCATTTCCAATCTTGTCAACCAGACGATTCATCAACTGCTTGGCTCTTTCTAACCTGCTTGGTTTTATATCCTGCGCCAGCATGCTCTTGCTCACATCCAATGCGATCATTACATCAATGCCATTGCTTGTTAGTTTATCAGAACCAGAAGGTGTGCGCAAATTTGCCAGGGCAATTACTAGCAGGCCCATGGCACCCGTAAATAATATAAACTTTTTAAGAAAAGAAGAAGCATTGTAATTTGCAAGCAATTGATTTACCAGATCAGCATCACCGATTTTTTTGATGGCCTTCTTCTTTTTATTTTTTGCAAATAAAAACAACAGCAGCATTAACGGAAGTAATGCTAACCCAAATAAAAAGAAATCATACTGAAACTGAAAATGAGGCATAAATGATTATTGCAAATTAGCCTTTTAGGTTTTTAAAGGATGTTAAAAGAATAAGAAATAATCATTCCAAAATTGAGTTATTTACTTTTTACCCTGTAAAAAACCCAGATCTTTTAAGATATCTTTTGTAATGTCCATCCTCACGGCTTTCATATCCTGGTTCTTATCAGGTGATTTTACCATGGTCACAAAGAAATATACATGCAGATTTTCCTCTAACCAGCCTACAACCCAGCCAATAGAATTATTCGCTTCATCAAAGCCCCAACCGGTTTTGTAGCTTAATTTATAAGTCGTATTATCTTCCTGCAACATTACATTTCTGAGTATCTGCTGAGAAGATTTCCTGAATGGCAACTGATCAAAATAGAGGCGTTTTAACATGCCTAGTTGTTCGTCCGGAGAAACTTTTAGTTTATTATTTAGCCAGAAAGAATCTATCGGTCCGCTGATATTTTTATTGCCATAAGAAAGGCTGTCGATCCAAAGCTTCATTGTATCGGCACCAATGCGGCGTGCTACTTCCTGGTAATATGGCACATTGCTTACTTTAAAAGCCTCTTTCATATCCATATCCTTATTCCACTCAGAATTGGATCTTTTAATGCCATCCCATTTTATTACCATGTTTTCATTTGTAATAGCGCCAGTTTCCAGGCCGATAAGGGAGTTGACAATTTTAAAAGTAGAGGCAGGTAATACACGGGTGGTGTCCAATGCCATATTGTAAACGGTTATTTCCCCGTTTGAATTATTTAACATGGTAAAGCAGCCATCCACCTTTCTTGCATCAAAATATTTTTTTAAATTGTCATCGATCTTTGCTTTGTTTACAGAGCAGGAAGCAAAAAGCAAGATTACCGGAAGGACAAACAGGATATAAGACTTTTTCATTAAAATATTTTTTACAATTAATTAATTTCTAAAAAAATTAAGAACTTTGAGCGTGCAAGACACTGATGCCATTCTTGATGCTGATGAAAGGATTGCGATGCAACGATGACGCTATGAAAAACAGATGCTGGTATTATAAAATTATTTATTCTGCAAATGTTCTGCTGTTGCTTCAAGCGCTTCATAAAAGCGTGGCCCAAATTTACGAACCAATGGTTCTTTTAAAAACTGGTAAACGGGCACTTTTAATTTTTTACCTAGTGCACATGCTGCTTTACAATTATCTTCTCTCGGCTCATAATTGGCAAATTCAGTAACACCATCTTTACTTTTTGTCACTATTACGGGGAAGAGGTGACAACTGATGGGTTTTTTCCACTTTACTTTTCCATCAAGATAAGCCTGCTCTATTCCACATTTTACAATGCCGTTTTTATCGGTAATGCCATACACGCAAATTTTACTGTTGATGGTTGGCGTTACCCAGCCGTACTCTTTATCATATACATACCTGCCCTGCCTTTCTATTTCAGCCACACTTTCTTTGCCTAAATATGGGAGTACTTTATCAAAAACCTTATCAATTTCTTTGAGTTCATTTTTGTCAAGAGGTGCACCGGCATCGCCATCTACGCAACAAGCGCCTTTGCATTTAGAAAGATCGCATACAAATTGTGCCTTTACAATTTCATCACTCAGCAAAACATTGTCGATGGCTATCATGCTGCAAAAATACAATTAAACCTGCGGCAGACTACAAAGAATTTTTTAATTTCTCCAATGAAAAGTATTGATAAGATGCTCAATATCTTTTTCCAGAAAATCCTGTACGGGGCGTAAAGAATCAGAATTAGGTGTAGTGTCAAAATACAGTGCGCCTCTTATGAAGTTCTTTGTAGTATCGCTCATGAAAAATTGCTTGGCCGTGGCAGCATTTCCGCCTACTTTAAAGAATACGCCTGATACGCCATTGCCGGTCTTAAAAGCACTGTCTTTAATGGATGTAGCGACCGCCTCATTTTTATTGGTCAGCGTAAATGCATCATTCACCATTTTATCAAACTGGTTGGTGGCTGTAGAATCTTTGTAACCGCCGGTCATTTGTTTTACTTTATAAACAGCCTTACCGCCAATTATTTTATAGCTTAAAAAGATACGTGCATTAAAGGTCGGGAAGTCGATATTGATCCAGTAAGGATTTTCCGGGTTACTATCGAAATAAGTACTGTCTTTCAGAATAGTTGCATACACCGGGTATTCAAATTGGTAAGGGAACCCGGCTGTATTAAATTCCCTGTATTGATGCTGCGGCAGAGGAATATTAAAATAACCTTTCTTTTTAGAAGTATATGTACTATTGCATGCTGCTAAAAAAATAATACTTAATAAAAATGTTGCCGTAAAAACAGCCAGGTTATTTTTTCTCATTATTGATTTACGCCGGTTTTTGCAAAATGGTGATCTTCACTCTATCTATCCGGTTCTTATTTATTTCTAAAGGAATAAAGGAATAATTTCCACTGGTAAGCGTTTCATTTACCTGCGGAAATTCTCCTGCAATTTCCAGCACAAGCCCGGCAACAGAATCACTTTCGCCTCGTAGCTCATCAAAAATATCGGCAGGTAGTCCCATTAATTTACAGGCATCATTTATCATCAGTTTGCCTTCAAATATATAATTGTTAGCGTCCAGTTTTTTGTTCACACTTTCTTCATCATCAAACTCGTCTTTTATTTCACCGATAATTTCTTCCATTATATCTTCCAGCGTTACAATGCCGGAAGTACCGCCAAATTCATCCACCACAATTGCAAAATGAATTCTCTTATTCCTGAATTCCTGCAGCAGGTCTTCGATCAGTTTTTGCTCATGTACAAAATAGGCTGGGCGTATTAAAGCATGCCAATCATAATCAGCAGTTTTGCCCAGGTGCGGCAACAGATCTTTTGTATGCAACATTCCGGCAGGCTCATCCAGGTTACTTTTATAAACAGGTAAACGGGAGTAATGAAGTTCTTGTACCTTGATAATCACATCTGCAAAATTCCAATTGTATTCAATACCACTAACGTCCATACGTGTACGCATTATCTGCTTTACTTCGGTATCGCCAAACTTTCTTATGCCTTTTAATATCTGTTTTTCTTCTGTGCTGGCTTCATGGTCCGGCAAAAGATCAATGGCATCATCAAGGTTACGGTTATCAAGCGTTGTATTTTTTTCAGGATTTAATTTCTTTTCAATATTATTGCCGAAGCGAACAAGCCGGCGGCTAAAACGGTAGAATATGCTGTTAAATATTTCCATTACCAAAGAAGCTGTTGCCGCAAACCATATTTTATGATGTGTAGCCCACACTTTAGGCAATACTTCTGCAAACAATACCAATAAAAAAGTAACAGAGGATACCTTAATAATAAATTCCAACCAAAAAGAAAGTTGAGCGCCAATAAGGAAATTATCAATTAAAACATTGGAGATAAGAATGATGCCGATGTTTACAAAACTGTTTGTAATAAGCATTGCCGCAAGTAAAGTTTTTGGCTGCTCCAGCAATGTTACAATCCGCCGGAAAGAAGGCTGTCGGCGTGTTTTTAATACATTGATATCTTTTGTATTCAAAGAGAAAAAAGCGATCTCACTCCCGGCTACCAAAAATGATATAAAGAATAAAATAACAAGCGCAAAGATCAGGATACCCACAGCCGCTGGCGTAAGCGCCACCAGGGATAGCAAATTATTATAAAAAAGAGTTAAAGTAGTGAAGTACAAATCAATTAATTTATATGAAAAATATCCCTCGTACTAAAACGGATAAGTATTTATTATTTTAAAAAGGCAACCTTTCTTCTCCACCTTCTTCCGCAAGAGGTGGTGGTTCTTCTCCGCCAGCATTATCTAAATCAAAATTACCTGCACTGCCAGCTTCATTTCTTTTATCAAGCATTATAAGATTGTCGCCCACTATTTCGGTAGCAAATTTTTTATTTCCTTCTTTATCTTCCCAGCTCCGTGTTTTCAATCTGCCTTCAATGTATACAAGGCTACTCCGGTGTAAATATTTTTGCGCCAGCTCTGCAAGGCCACGCCACAACACTACTGTATGCCATTCCGTTTGCGAAATTAATTTTCCGCTCCTATCCTTATATGTTTCTGTCGTAGCAAGTGAAAATTTTGCAACAGCTATATTTCCCTCTAAAAACTGAATATCGGGGTCTTTTCCAAGGTTTCCTATCAACATTACCCTGTTTACGCCTCTCATATAATTTTAGTTTTTAAATTTTATCAAATCAATAGCGACCGGCAAATTTAAAGATACAATTTTATTGTACAAATGATATGCTAAGGCATGAGTGTTTCAGAGAGCTGCAAGTAACTGTTTATAAATTTAGGAAAGGCCAGTTTTGCTGCAGATTTTTTATCCAGCAGTTTAAAGGCGGGAATTGATATTTTCTTATCCAGTTTTATATGAATAAAGCAACCGTGGATGGTTTGATGAGTAAGTTGCTGTTTGTAAAAAGGCGAAACATTTACAAGTGAATATTTTGGAAGTAGAAGGTTTTTAAATTCTTCTGTATTGGTAAGTTCAGATACTTCTATTTTTTGGGTGGTTTCTATTAATATAAACTGGTGAAGGTTTTGCCAGATGTCTTTGCCGGTTCTTTTACTAATGTAAAAAGCACCTTTGTATTCTGCTATTATAAAATAAAACCAACGCTGTACTTTGATGATCTTCTTTTCTTTTACCGGTAACATATTTATTTTGCCGGAGGCGAAAGCACTGCATTTTTTTTGCAGTAAACAAGCTGAACATAAGGGCAATTGGGGCTTACAGACGGTGGCCCCAAAATCCATAATAGCCTGGTTATAGAGTGCAGCATTCTGTTTATCTAATAATTCCTGCGCAAGTCCTGCAAAAAACACTTTACCATTATTATTGTCTATCGGCGTTTCACTGCCAAAAAAACGGGCAAGCACTCTTGAAACATTTCCATCTACCACAGCATAAGGGGCATTGTATGCAAACGAAGCGATGGCAGCGGCAGTATAAGGCCCAACTCCCTTTAACTTTAAGATCTCCTCATAATCTTCGGGGAATTGTCCTTTGAGATCAGAAGCTATAAATTGAGCAGTTGCAATCAGGTTTTTACAGCGGGAATAGTAACCCAGGCCTTCCCAAAGTTTAAATACTTCTTCTTCTTTTGCGGCGGCTAATTTTTGAATAGTCGGATATTGCTTTACAAATCTTTTATAGTACTCCCAGCCCTGCTCTACCCTTGTTTGTTGTAGAATAATTTCACTTAACCATATTTTATAGGGATTTTTTTCCCCCTTCCATGGCATCTTCCGGTCATTTATTTCGGCATTCCACTTAAGTAATGTGTGTGTAAAAGCCTGCTGTAACGCTTTATTTATCATTATATCTCATCTTATTAAAATACCATATTGCAAACCTATTGATTATCACACGCTTATTTGGATTGTTGGTTAGGTTTTTGTAACTTACTAATCTAAAATAGTTTGTATGAGAAAAGCAGACCTCATCAGTAAAATTTCTGATAAAACCGGAATTCCTAAAGTAGACGTATTGGTTACTTTAGAAACTATGTTCAAAGAAATTAAAACGACGCTCTCCAGCGGAGAAAACCTCTATATACGTGGTTTTGGTAGTTTTATCATAAAAAAGCGGGCGGCAAAAATAGGCCGTAATATTAAGAAAAATATCGCCGTGGCCATTCCCGAGCATTTTATTCCTGCATTTAAGCCTGCAAAAGAGTTTGTACAGGAAATAAAATCTTCCACAAGTATAAAAGAAGAACCCACTTTTAAAGATGAACCCGAAGACTAACGTACCTTTGCGGCTCAATTTACTATAGTGGAGAAAAAACAGATAATTTTAGCAGCAGCAGGTATTGTAGTAGTAGCTTCCTTATTTATTTTTGGCCGTACTTCAGAGCCTAAAAAGCCTATGCCTGTTTCAATGGAGAAACCTGCATCAAGTTTTGATGTAGAGCACTTCATAACAGATGCAAAATCAAGCCTCACTCCCTCACAAGCTATTTTAGTAAGCAAACTGGAAAATAGTATAAGCCGTGGCGATGTAGCCGCACAGGCTGTAAAAGCCAATTTTAGCCTGGCAGATTTCTGGAAAGACAGTGCAAAACAGTTTGTGCCTTACGCTTTTTATATTTCCCAGGCATCTAAGTTGGATAATTCAGAAAAAAACCTCACCTTCGCAGCCCAATTATTTTTAGAGACCCTCAGGCAGGAACATGATGAGGCTAAATTAAACTGGGAAACAACAGAAGCAATAGAGTTATTTGAAAAAGCGTTACAGTTGGACCCGGACAATGATGATCTGAAAATAGGACTGGGAAGCTGTTACATCTATGGTAAAGGCAAAAATGGTGACCCGCAGGAAACCATGAAAGGCATTCAGCAGTTGTTATCTGTTGTTCGTAAAGATTCTAACAATATGAAAGCGCAATTTGTGCTGGGAGTTGGAGGAGCAGTTTCCGGACAATATGATAAAGCAATTGAAAGGTTAAATAAAGTAGTGGCAGCACAACCCAATAACCTGGAAGCAATTGTTTTTCTTGCTGATACTTATGCAGCCAGTGGCAATAAAGCCGAAGCTATAAAATGGTATAACATCAGTAAACGTATGAAGAATGATCCTTTGTTTACCAAAGAGGTAGATGAAAGAATGAAATCGCTTTAATAAAAAGAATACAACTTAATAAAAAATAATTTTTCAAAACACAAAAAAGACTAGATATGCCTTGTGGTAAAAAGAGAAAACGTCATAAAATAGCTACACACAAGCGTAAAAAACGTTTAAGAAAGAACCGTCATAAGAAGAAATAATTTTTTCTTTTTATAACAGGTACCGGCTTCCTCGTGCCCGGTACTTACTGTAATGCATAAGATAATTGTGGTTATACTGCCGTAATTATCTTAGCCTTTTATGTTTCCTTCCGTGATGTAGAATGGTCTTACAAAATATTTACGCTTGACCAAGGAATTAATAATCAATTCGACTGCGCAGGGTGTAGAGATAGCCCTGTTAGAAGATAAAAAACTGGTAGAACTGCACAATGAAAAAATTGATGCAAGCTTTGCTGTAGGCGATCTTTACCTGGGAAAAGTAAAAAAACTTATTCCGGGACTAAATGCTGCATTTATAGATGTAGGGTTTGATAAAGATGCTTTTCTTCATTATACGGATCTAAGCCCGTATGTAAAATCTATTTTAAAATTTACCAACCAATCTGTAAATGAAAAATCTGAAACAGGTTTTGATTTTGCAAAGTTCAAGGTAGAGCCTGAAATAATAAAAACAGGTAAGATAACGGAGGTTTTAAATGGCCGTCCCAACATTCTCGTTCAGATCTTAAAGGAGCCAATTGCAGCAAAAGGGCCTCGCCTAAGTTGCGAACTTTCTCTGCCGGGCAGGTATGTGGTGGTTACTCCTTTTAATGATATTGTAGCCGTTTCCCGTAAAATTCATTCTTCAGAAGAAAGAAAAAGATTACACAAAATAGTAGAAGCTGTAAAGCCTAAAAATCTTGGTGTAATTGTACGCACCGCTGCTGAAGGCAAGCAAACAGCAGATCTGCATGAAGACCTGCTAAGCCTGCAGAATACCTGGAACACCATACAGGAAAATCTGAAAGGCGCTGTACCTCCGGCAAAGATCTTAAGCGAACAGGGTAAAACCAACAGCATTTTAAGAGACCTTCTAACTGCTGACTTCAATCGTATTGTAGTGAACGATAAAGCCATCTACAATGACACTAAAAGTTACATCCAGCGTATATCACCAGATAAAGCCGACATCGTTACTTTCTTTAATAATGATTCACCCATATTTGACAATTTCGGCATTACTAAACAGGTAAAAGCAGCTTTTGGCAAAACGGTCAATCTTCCGAGTGGTGCTTATTTAATTATAGAGCATACCGAAGCTTTGCATGTAATAGATGTAAACAGCGGCTATAAAAGTGTAAGCAATAACCAGGAACAGAATGCGCTTGAAACCAACCTGGAAGCAGCAGAAGAGATTGCACGCCAATTAAGGCTCCGTGATCTAGGTGGCATCATCATCGTTGATTTCATTGATATGAAATTAATGGAGAATAAGAAAAAGCTTGCTGATGCAATGGACGTGTACATGAAAACTGACCGGGCAAAACATGCTGTACTCCCAATTACAAAATTTGGCTTGATGCAAATCACCAGGCAGCGCATGAAGCCTGAGATGAATATTAATACGAGTGAGGTTTGTCCGAGTTGTAATGGTACCGGTAAAATATCTTCTACATTAATTTTAGAAGATGAAATAGGAAAGAACCTGAGTTACCTGATAATGCAGAAACACAAAGGGCTGACGATTGAAGTGCACCCGATCGTGTATACTTACCTTACTTCCGGTTTCCCAAGCCGCCGCCGTAAATGGAGCTGGAAATACAAACAGAAAATTAAAGTGAAATCAAATTCTAATTATCACCTCACTGAATTCCGATTTTTTGATGACGGTGATGAGGAGATCAAATTATAACAAGAAAGCCCTGGAAATTCCGGGGCTTTGATTTATAAAATTATTTTTTTTATTAATGCGAATGATTGTGCTGCATTGCAGTCAGCTCTTCTGCAGTTACTTCTTTTTCTTTTGCTTTTACATTTGCTTCTACAAAAGCAAATAATTTTTCTGTGATAAGCCTGCGGTAAGTAGCATCTACCTGCTTTTCATCTTTCATCATACGATCCATATAGCTTTCGATCCAGCTCATATCTTCACCCATGTTCATCTGGCCAAAGTAGCGCATTACTTCATTCTGCATGTAAGCTCTTAACTCTTCGTTGCTTACTTCCAGTTTGTTATCAGTAATTATTTTATCGCTGATCAAGGTCCATTTCAACTGGTTGCTGAAAGTTGGGTATTCTGCTTCAGACTCTTCTGCTGTTTTTGGTTTTTCACCACCGGTTTGTAACCAACGCTTTAAAAAGTCTGCAGGGAATTCCATCTTTGTTTCATCTATCAAATAATGATACAACTGATCCTGCAATTGATTCCGGCTCTGGGCATCCCAGTATTGCTGCATTTCTTCTTTTAAGTTAGAACGCAGATCTGCTTCTGTTTTTATATCTTTTCCCGGAAATACTTCGTTGAAGAATTCTTCATTCAGTTCTCTTTTTTCTACCAGGCCAAGCTTAACTATTTCCAGCTTAAAGAATTTCTTTGCAGCTTCTTTATCGTCTTTTTCAAAACCCAGATCCTGCAACATCATTTCCAGCTTATCGCCTTCAAAGGTTTTATCCAGTTGGAAAACAAAACTGTCAGCAGCTTTTTTACCCCTCAGGTCTTTCTGGAGCTTTGCTGTAAAGTATTTAAGCAATACTGAGTTTTCTTTGGTTATTCCGCCTTCAACTGCATTGCCATCTTTATCGCTTTCGGTAAACATTACATTCAGCACATTTTCTTCATTGTCTATTGTTTCCGGCTCGGTCATTTTACCAGCTTTTATCTGCATGCGGCTGATCTCTTCCTCCAGCATTGCATCAGTAACTTTTACGGTATTACGGGTCAATTTTGCTTTAGCGGTATCTGCAATTTCAAAAGGCGGCTTAAGGCCTATTTCAAAAGCAAATTCATAGTCAGCCGGGTTATTAAAATCCATAGCGCTCATATCTGTCTGCAACGGCAAGGGCTGGCCAAATATTTCCGGCTTTTCTGTATTCAGGTAATTGTATATTTCTTTCTCTACACCACGCAGTATCTCATCAGAGAAAATACCAGCACCGTACATCTTTTTGATCATGCCGGCAGGTACCATTCCTTTTCTGAAACCCGGTATGTTAGCGGTTTTGCTGTATTCTTTTAATTTCTTTTCAAAAGAAGGCAGGTAATCTTCCTTGCTTATTTTAACGGTAAGTTTGTCATTTAATAAACCGACGTTCTCTCTTGCTACTGTAGCCATTTTTTTTAAATAAAAGTATAAAATAAAATTAAAAAGTTGATAAGCTAATCAGTTGTTGAAGGCAGTGTTACTGCTTTTCAACCTTTCAACTTATCAACCTCTGTAGTGTGCGGATAATAGGGGTCGAACCTACATGCCTTGCGGCGCCAGATCCTAAGTCTGGTGCGTCTGCCAATTTCGCCATATCCGCAAACGGGTTGCAAAAGTAAGGTATTTATTTAAAAAAAATAGTGAGATTTAAAAGAAAAATAAAGGGCCCTTTTTGGTGCCTAAGAATGCCACGATACAAATTTAAGATTTGATGAAAGGGTTGACTATCCCTTTTAAATATTCTGGAAGAATATCCTAACCTGTGACAGGTTAGGATAATTGATAATTTGTTTGCTAATGGGATCACTTTCCCACAGGCTTCAGTACTTTTATATAAGTTGCTATAAAACGATTATTAATAATTTTACCCTGCACTTTTGCCATGCCGATGGCTTTACAAAATCCATCTTTCTGGTGTGCATTGCCAAAGTCATCTATACCTGCGCCATCCACAAAATATGCTTTACCATTAATTTTTACAGCAAGCTTACAGCCCTTACCTTTCAAATGAAACCGGCATTGCCCACAGGCCATTTCTACCTTTTGTATTTTTTGCGCAGGATCAGGAATGGAAATATTTTTTGCAGTGCTTTGTGCTGATGCAAACATTATACAGAGATTTTAATACCAATAAACATATAAACGATTTCATACTAGTTTTTTTAATAATTTAAAAATAAAAGACAATCATCAAAATGAAAAAATCTAAAGGGCAATTGCCATATGCAACATAAACCTGTTGTTTGCTTTTACAATACCACTGGCCAGGTTTTGAGAAAGTGGTGTTTGAAAATTTGCACCAACGGCAAATTTACTAAAAGCAGTTTCTACACCTACGGTACCCAGTAATAATCTGCCGCCGGAAACTGTTACATCAAATCCATTATCCAGGTCATCTTTTGTTTTTTCATACTGAATACCGGCATTGGGTGCAACAGATAATTTTTTATTTATTTTAAATTTATAATAAGCCTGGGCATTTATACTAAACTTATTACCATACTCGTAATGGTATTTGTTGGCCGTGGTTATCTTATAATTTGAAGAAAGATTAATACCCATATCCTGCAAACGCACATCGTACATAGCACTGAAATTAAAATCTGTGCTGCCGGTTCCCAATTGAAAAAGATTTGCATTGTCATTGGTAGAAGTTTTATCCAGCGGATTATATTTACCCGTTGCCGACTTTATGCCTGCACCAATATACAGGCTTTGCACCAGCAGCTTATTGCCCGGAAAAGGTTGCCGCTTATTAAGCAACTGGTAATAACCTGATAGAGAAATATCACCGATTCCATTTTTATTATTCGTGATTCCCTGGTTTGTTTTTTCATTAAAACTATACGGCACCGATGCCATTACCCGGAATTTTTTACCAATATTCCGGCCACTCCAGGCTTCAATAGTATTATACGTTTCTTTGGTAGTAAGATAAGAAAAACTGCCGCCCACACCCACATGGGTAAACATAGAATTGTAGCGGTAACGAAACCCGAAAATGTGTTTATAAAAATCGGGCAAAATGCCGATGTAGCTATTGCCAACGCCGCAGCCACAGATATCGCATGCTGTGGTAAACACAGGTACAGATGTTGCTAAAAAAATTATTAAAATATATTTCTTCATCGTTTATGTTCTTTTTTTAAAATGGTTACAAAATCGGCTTTACATTCTGCAGAGCAAAAGCCATATACTTTTCCTTTTAACACAACGGTGTCTGCTACGTCTTCCATACGCAATGGCATACCGCAGGAGGTATCTCTTTTTGATGTTAACTGCAGGTTAGCAAATTTGGGTGTTTGTGCTGTGTCAATTACCGGTAATTTATTTTCGGTTATCGGTCTATTATTGTTGTTACATGCTGCCAGTACTAATATTGCAGCCAGCCAAAAAGAGATTGAAATCTTCTTCATAAAATTTATTTTATTCTTCAGAAAAACCCTTATCCAACAAAAAAATTTTATCATCCAGTGTTACTAAAAATGCAATGATCTCTTCTCTTTCCGCCGTCGTTAGTGCTATACCCAACTTAGTACCCTGCTTAAATATGGGATCAAGATTAGCTGTATTCTGCACCTGCCAGGTATAATGATCCAGCACCGCATCCAGCGTAAAAAAACGCCCATCATGCATGTAAGGTGCGGTATAAGAAAGATTTCGCAGGCTTGGTACTTTAAATTTATATTTATCCGTATCAATCTGTGTTACCAGGTATCTACCCATATCATCTACACTGCTAATGCTAATGCCATTATTACGAAAACTGTTATCAGTAAAAAGCGGCTCCTGGTGGCAGGGCGTGCATTTTTGTTTTACCAAAACATAACCAGCCTGCTCCGCTGTGGTAAATACTGCTCCCTGGTGACGGGCCACACTATCATACTTACTGTTACTGCTGATGCACATTACCATAAACTGCGACAAGGCCCTTAAAAAACCGGTCGACGTAATTTCAGGGCTGCCGTATGCTTTTTTAAACAGGTCCGGATAAACGGGAGAATTGCGAAGTTTCTGTAAACCATTAGCCAAGGTCTCATCCATTTCTACATGATTTGTAATTGGGGCAATAGACTGCAGATCCAGGTCGGCGATACCACCATCCCACATAAAGCTGGTGTTCCAGGCCAGGTTCATAATTGGGGGGCATTACGGGTACCCATCAGATCGAAGATGCCATGACTTACCGAATGGCCATGATGCGTAAAAGCTGCTGTTTGAATATGACAACTGCCGCAACTAATGGTATTATTGGCAGAGAGCTTTGTTTCATAAAATAATTTTCTGCCCAGCTCAAAACCCTGTTTGGTAACAGGATTGGTAGAAAAGTGATATACAGGTTCCGGAAAATTTGCCGGCTTGATAAAACCTGCAAATACAGGCTCTAAAATATTTTCCTTGTTGCAGGCATACACGCCTGCAACAAGAAAAAATAATACTATAAAATGTTTACGGTTCATAATAATCAGTTTTCAGTATGATCGTGCCTGAACATAGCTGTATAATTATTGGCAACCGGCTGGCCGGGTGTGGCGCTATGAATCATTGCTATAGTGGCAAAACTCATATTGGTAGTACCATTAAATGCTTTCAATACATCTACAAATAAATGCACATTAGTTTCTTTACCGGTTTTTACCTGCGGAATACCTCTTGCAGTAAGATCAAGGGTGATTGTTTTTAAATTATTAGTGGTAGCCGTATTATAACCGCCAAAGCCGCCAATGTGGTATTGAAATATATTACCTGCGGCTGTAACTGCCGGTGATGTACCCTCTATTTTGAAGAAAATATAACCACTGTTCCAGCTCCAGTACATATCAGAAGCAGTTGCAGTAGAGTCCAGTACACCCGTGCGTTTGCTAATGTCCATAGTGTTTCTTAAACTGTCCACACCAACGGTAAAGGTGAGTGTTTTGTATTCACCTTCCGGCACTTTAAGAATCGGCTCATGTGTAGACGCAATGCTTTCATCAATTAAAAAATAGCAACTGTCCTGGGGTACTGTATAAACCGTACCATTTACATTGGTAAGTACAAAATTGCTGACGTAATATTTCAGTTTGGTTATTTTAAAGCTTTCGCCTGCAGCGTTTGTATAAGTTGCTGTATTCAGTTGCAAATCTGAAGAACCTACTACATTATCAAACTCAACAGACAAGTCAGCTTTTGCATTAGCATTGTATTGAGGAGCATCTTCTTTTTTACAAGATGAAAATAATATGATACCAGAAAATATGGGGAATAATAAGTGTTTCATTTTTTTATAATTATTTAATAATTTTTATAATAAGGTTGTAGAGCCAGTATGATTAATATACAGCATTGCTATAAAGGCAACCCATAAAATAGCGGTTACCCTTACATGAATCTTTTTAATCACAGGCATGTCAGCCAAAACGTGTTGGCGTACCATGGCAGTAATTTTAAATGATGTCAATAGAATAAATGCACAGCAGAAAAGCTATGACGGTAAATTAAAAACAAAAAAATCAGCAGATGGGTGGACGAAATAATGTACGGGGCATTTTGATCTCCTTACCCTGGTTGTTTGAAGAAAAATTTATTTGTACCTGCGAAAGGGATAAAAACATGGTGGGATAAAAAAAAGATTTTGATGAAATAACAATTTCATTTTTGTTATCACCTCTGCGCTCAGGATACTGTGCATCTTTCTTTTGTTCCTCTTTCAGCTTCTTCATCATCTGGCACTTACCATTGCAGTGCATCATTGGCCGGGTCTTATTTTCGCAATTTTTCGCATAAGCGCCGGTGTTAGCATAGTAGTCAACCACAATAAAAGCCCCGTTGAACGTTTGTATTGCAAACGCAGCCAGGAACATTAAAGCAATTATTGGTTTGAACAAAAGCGGTAATTTTTTGCAAAGCTAATGGAACAGATTTTAAAAAATTAATAAGAAATTGTTTTTTTTAATTAATGCGGAAAATAGTTTTGCAATATTTAACCTTTGGGTGCAGGAAGTGAAACAAAACTCCTTATCCGAATGCAATATGCTGTGTTTGCAATTATTAAGTGGTGGTGAATTGTTGATGATATACCAGATACTAGTCCTTATTTTTGTTAAGATTAATTGCTTAACATCTGATACAATTAGTTTTAAGTGGGGACGACAATAATTTAATATCATCAATTCGGTTATTTTTATCAACCGGAAAAAACTTAGAAACCTGTGAAATATATTTTTATTTTTTTAAGTGCTACCTTATTTTTCAGCAGTTGTGATTCAAACAAAAAACAGCTTATGCCACAAACAGTAAGTTATGCGCTTCGGCTAAAACCCGGTGCAGACCTCAAAAAATCAATCACTGATTTTGTTAAGAAAAATAATATTGAAGCCGGGTGGATCGCATCCTGCGCAGGCAGCCTCACACACTATGCAATAAGGTTTGCCAACATGCCGGGGATCAGTACAGGTGATGGTCACTTTGAAATAGTAAGCCTTAGTGGCACCGTTTCTGAAAACGGTAGTCACCTTCATATATCAATCAGTGATAGCACGGGCCACACTATCGGTGGACATTTATCAGACAGTTCTATTGTGTACACTACTGCAGAAATCATTATTCAGCAAGCTACCAACCTGGTATTTACAAGAGAAAAAGATGGCAGTACCGAATGGGAAGAATTGCAAATAAAAGATAAGGAGCAGAAATAACGTTAGCTATTTAAAGTAATACTACAAATATTTTTAAAGTGGTCGGTAAGTCACAAGACTACGCCATGTTAACCAGCAGACCGGGATATGTATTTTTTTATTTGAAAGACTATTAACCGGGAAAGCCACAATGGTTACTTTCTTTTAAAAATATAAATATCTTTTAAGCATTCTTCAAAGTTTCTATATCAAACTTGGTCATTTGCATAAATGCCTTAATTACCCCTGGTGCTTTTTCTCCGTCTGCCATAAGTTCTCCTAAAATTGCCGGAACAACTTGCCACGAAACGCCATACTTATCGTCAAGCCAACCGCACTTACTATATTTCCCTTCTTTACCTAATTGTTCCCAATAATAATCTATTTCTTCTTGTGTATCACATTCTATAACGTGGGAAGTTGCGGGCGAAAATTTGTACATTGGCCCGCCATTCAGCGCCATAAATTTGGTATTATTTATTTGAAAAATTACCACCATTGGGTTTTGTGAAACTATTTTTGAGTTCTTAAAAACAGCGCAATAATAGTCTGCTGCTTCTTTGGCTTTCCCATCAAACCATAAGCAGGTGTAAATTTGTTTTTCCATTGTTATTTTATTTTAAAACATTAATTAAATATATAAGCCTGTTTATTATTTATAAACTCTTTACTAATCTAATACTTCGCAATTGATATCATACTTTTTTAATAAATTTATTATTTTCAATACGATATTTTCTTCGCTATCAATACGCAATATCCTGTCGCAGTCCTCAAGATCGAAGTTCCATTTTCCCATACGCACCAATTTGTCAATTTGTGGTTTGATCTTCTTTACTTGAATTTTAGTTTTGACAGATGTCTTGAAAACGAAGATCATCTTTTTGATAAATCAGTTAAGACGTTTTCCAAATAGTTCAATGTCATCGTAAATCCTCCCTGGAAACCCATTTCAATCATCTGCTCCATGCGTGTGAGGGATTCATTTTTAATAATAATACTCACTTTAGTTATACCGTTTTGTTCGATGAAATTCAAATCCCAATCAGAGCCTGGCAATTGGGGGTTCTCTTCTTTGTCTGCAAACGCAGCCGACATTTTGAAATTGTTTATAGGAGTAATAGAAGTAAATTCCTGTATTGACCAATGCTCCTGCCCTTCAGGGCCTACCATTGCATAAAATCTTTTTCCTCCTACTTTAAAGTCCATGAACTTTGTTCTTGATTCCCATGGTTTTGGTGCCCACCATTGGTCAAGAATTTCCTGTTTTGTAAATGCGTCCCATACCAAAGAAAGTCCGGCATCAAATTCTTTGTTTACAAATACTGTTTTTGATGATTTGTCAACGGTAAAATCAAAGAGTAAATTATTCATTTTTTTTGTTTTTTAATGGTTGCTAATACTTTATCAAGTTGATTAAAACGGCTTTCCCAAATTTGCCTAAACTGCTCCATCCACTTATCTATTTCTTTCATTTTGGCAACTTCCAATTTGTAATATATTTCCCGTCCTGCCTGTTCCTGCTTAACAATCTGGCATTCCGTTAAAATTTTTATATGTTTTGATACTGCCTGGCGGGTCATATCAAAATGTTCAGCCAATGCATTTGGCGTCATTGCCTGTAGGGCAATGAGCGTAATTATTGCTCTACGGGTTGGGTCTGCAATGGCTTGAAAAATATCTCTCCTCATTTTGTTTAATATTTATACGAAACTAATCGGTTGCGAATATATGTGCAACTATTCGGTTTCCCAAATTTTCTAAATCATTTTTTAAATGTTGCTTGCTGCAAAAAAGATTCTCAGTGGTAAGATCAATAATATTTTCTGCGTGAATTTTCAATACTTGTTGCCTGTTCTTTTCTTTTGAACTAGTCTAAACTATAAGCCAGTAACTGAAAAAAATTATTGATAAATTACGATGGCTGTAAGAATCACCTTTGAGTCCACTCTCCGGGTTACTCCTGCCAAATAACAAGTTTGTACCACAGTAACTTATATATTCCGCATAGTTGTGTATTCATTTCCCCGAGTTATACCAATGCAAGGCTTCTTATCGGTGTTATTCAGTAGTTAAAATCAATATCATATACCTAATTATATTTTGGCAGGTTTTTATATGTATAGCATTTATTCATTTTTAACTTTAAAAATTTTATATCATGTCAAATCTTTTATGGACTGTTGCTGTTATCTGCGTAATAATATGGGCAATCAGCTTTTTAGGTGGATTTTTCACAGGCGGAATAATTCATATCTTATTAGTAATAGCTGTAATTGCTATCATCTACAATCTACTTACGGGGCGCCGTGTGTAGAAAACACAATCTTAAATAACCAGAATATTAAACAAAAGTAATGTTGCACAGGTCACAAGGTTTGCAAAAATCTTAGATTCATGTGCAACATTATTAATTTCTCCCTTTTGTTATTACAACATTGAAAGTAATATTTTTCTATAGTAAGAAAATAAAGCCTAATGCTTCTCTGAGATTAATTTAATTATGAATTTATTTATTTATGAATCTATTCAGGGGGAAAGAGTGTTCTTCCCTTTAATCATCCTCAATATTTCTTTTAAAGAAATGGCACAAGTATTGGCAATCTCTTACAAATACATAATTAAACTTTTTAAAAATGGCAACTAAAATTTCAAAAGCAAAAAATACAACAAGCACAAAAAAACAGCCTGGAGGAAAAGCTACAACAGGATTTCCTGCTCCCTCAAGATTAGCTGTACCAACTGACCTAAAACCCGAAGAAGTAAAAGCAGTAGCAGAATGTGTAAATCCACTGGTGGCTGACGCATATGCATTATACTCTAAAACGAAAAATTTTCATTGGCATCTTTCGGGATCCCATTTCCGGGATTATCATTTATTATTCGACGAGCAGGCAGATGCAATCTTCGATAGCATTGATATATTGGCAGAAAGGGTTCGTCGTATTGGCGGTACAACCATCAGAAGTATTTCTCATATTTCCCAGTTACAAACTATATCAGATAACAATGAAGACTTTGTAAACCCTGAAGATATGATCGCAGAACTGTTAGCAGATAATCAACATATTGCCCGAAATATACGTAAGGCTATAAAAACAACAGAAGATAAAAGAGATACACCTACCAGTAATTTGTTACAGGAACAACTGGATGCTACAGAAAGAAGGATCTGGTTTCTATTTGAGATAAGCCAGGGTGGAAAAAATGAAATGTAATAATTTATGAGTTTATAAAGAGAAGCCGCTGATTCTGAATCAGCGGCTTTTTTTTCCGCCAAAAAATAGAAAATTCCCGATTTTGAAAACAATATTCCCGTTATAAAATGAAACTAAGAATGCTATCAGTTTACTTTGCGCCTTAATAAATATTTTAAATGTTAGAAGAAAGAACAAAATCTACCGTTAAGAAAAATCAATGGAGACTTATTCACCGTTACCTGGGATTTTTCCTGGCGGGCATTATGGCTGTGTATGCCATCAGCGGAATAATATTAATTTTTCGGGATACGACGTTTCTTAAAAAAGAAGTTCACTCAGAAAAGATAGTAGCTGCCAACCTTACTGAAGAAGCACTTGGTAAAGAGCTGAAACAAAAAAATCTGAAATTCACCGGCGATAGTAATGGAATATTCAACTTTAAAAATGGAACCTACAATGCAGCAACCGGCAAAGTAAATATCACTACCGACGAACTGCCATTTTTTGTTACTCAACTTACCAAACTGCACAAAGCAAATACCGGGCAGCCGCTTTTCTTTCTTAATATTTTCTTTGGCGTTTCGCTTTTATTTTTTGTTTTGTCTTCCTTCTGGATGTTTCGCCCAAAAAGTTCTGTTTTTAAAAAGGGAATGTATTGGACTGTAGGCGGAATAGCGCTTACGTTGTTGTTGCTTTTTTATAAATAGGATATTTTTGTGGCTTATTTTTTAAGGTTGTCGGCAGGTCGAAGGACATGCCTCAGCGACTAATGGATTGGAGTATTCGTTATTTTTATTTTGTAAGACCGGCGATGGCAAAAGTTTTTTATAAAAAAACAATCCGGTAAAACCATCTTGCGCTAATTAGATTTACACGACTGAAAGAGAAACATCACAGAAATCACTCTATTGCAAAATTAAAGTTCCCAAATGATTTGCCGCACAAGTGAGTGACACAACCTGCCTACCGGCCTTTAGGTTTGCATTAAGATTTTACCTAATAAAGTATTACTACTATTACCTTTCTTTTTTTGTTACTTTTTTTCTTTGTGAATTCACACTTTAGGTGAATAACTTTAAAAGGAAGCAGGGTGAACTTTCCTGCCGGCTAGACTTCCAAGATCTATTGCCTGTATCAGTCCCC
>JBDSIB010000065.1:0-10122 GCA_039918155.1 Ferruginibacter sp. | reverse complement strand
TTTATAAATATTAAATTATTATTCTGTTACTACTAATCTGAATCCATTACCATGGATGTTTACAATTTCCAACTTGCTATCTTCTTTTAAATATTTACGAAGTTTTGCAATGTACACGTCCATACTACGGCCATTAAAGTAAGTATCACTGCCCCATATTTTTTTAAGTGCTGCTTCTCTCGGCAACAGGTCATTTTTATATTCACTCAGCATTTTAAGCAACTCATTTTCTTTAGGAGAAAGCGTTTGTACCTTACCGTTAACAGTCAACTCACGCAGGCGTGGATTGAAATGATAATTGCCAAGATCAAATTCTGCATTGGCTTCTTCCCTGTGGGTTTCTTCGTTGCGTTTTAAAATTGCTTTTATTTTGTGAAGTAAAACTTCACTGTCAAAAGGCTTGGTGATATAATCATCAGCGCCTAATTTGTAGCCTTGTATGATATCATCTTTCATCGTTTTTGCACTCAGGAAAAATAAAGGTACATCAGGGTTGATATCTCTTATTTCTTCTGCCACGGTGAAGCCATCCATATTCGGCATCATCACATCCAAAAGGCAGATATCAAATTTTTCACGCTGAAATGCTGCAAGGCCAAGGCGGCCATCTCTTTCGAGTATTACATCATAATCATTCAGTTCTAAATAGTTTTTAAGTACCATGCCAAGGTTAGTATCATCTTCGCACAATAAAATTTTAGGTTTTGCTGCTTCCATGTCTTATTAGTTTATTACAAATAAAATTAATTCAATATTGGTACTGCTAATATAATGCCTAATTTTTTGTTAACCTTGATTTTAAGAATAGTTTAAGTATCTATAAATGAAGGGATAACAAATTGCACAGGCCAAGGTATAACATGATAAAAGATGGCCAATGATTTGCCGTACAAATGTGCGACGCAAGAATGATGCTATGAAAAACTATTGCCGGGGTAAAAAAATTACTCTACCGTAAGAGAAAAAGTGATGGTTCGTGAATTGAGTTTGTCAATGACGTTGGAAAATTTGAGGTTTGGATCTCTGCTATGAATATTGTTGAGACCATAACCAATTTTCAATTCGGGCGTTAATACAAAAACAGGGAAATAAAGATGAAAGCCAATGCCTGCCTCAACGCCATAATCCAACTTTTTTGTTTTTAAAAGATTTTCTGCGTTTCTTTTTCCTTTGTTAGAGGCAAGGTCGTATTCTATTTTTCCACCCAGCATCATGTAGGCTTTAAAATTTGCAATGCGGTCGCTGCTGAACTTTACCTGAACAGGTAATGCAAGCGTAATACCCTGTATTCTTTTAGTGGTTATGCTGTCTTCGCCGGCTGGTATATCCGGATATTTTAAACGGTACTCAAAAGCCTTTTCTGTAAAAATAAGATCAAGAGGAAATGTTCTTAAATCGAAATGTTCACTGATGTTATAATTTACAAGAAGAGCAAGGTTGATACCCGTGTTATTTACACTCTCTACTGACATTACGCTATCCTGTTGCAAAAAATAAGGGTGATGCGTAATGCTAAAATGCGACCGGTTGGTGCCGACATTGATACCAAAATGAAAACGCTTGGAATCATGATCCAACTGATTTAGCCCATCACGTAACTGCGCCGAAACAAATGCCGGGCATAACAATAATGAGTAAACGAGGTACTTTATTTTTCTCCGCAATAAATGCTGCATATTCCTAAACTGAGTTTTTTATTTTCTGTATTTTTATATCCTACGCTGTCAAGAATCTGAACAAATTTTTTCCCTTCCGGAAACTTCTTTATGGATTCATCAAGATATTCGTAAGCACATTTATTTTTCGAAAATAGCTTTCCCATCCCCGGTGCCACTACTTTCATATAAATATTGTAAAAAGATTTTACAACCGGCGATGATGGCTGACTGAATTCGAGCACTACTAATTTTCCTCCCGGTTTTAATACCCGGTATATTTCTGATAATCCTTTCTCCAGATCCTGGAAATTTCTTACCCCAAAGGCCACGGTTACTGCGTCAAACGAGGCGTTTTCAAAATTTATTGTTTCGCTATCTCCATTTAACAGTTCTATAGTGTTCTCTAATCCGTTCTTCTTTATTTTTTGTCTGCCAATTTTCAGCATTCCTTCACTTATATCAATGCCGATAATTTTATCTGGCTTCAGCAAAGCAGATGCCATTATTGCCACGTCGGCAGTGCCGGTGGCAACGTCCAGTAATATTTTGGGCTGTAATTGCTTTAAATAGCCTAGTGCTTTTTTGCGCCAGCGTATATCAATACCAGCACTAAGAAATCTATTTAGAAAATCGTAACGGTATGCAATGTCATCAAACATTTCGGCCACCTGCTGCTTCTTGGCCAGGTTCGAATTTTTATTGGGAACGACAGTATCATGCTCAAATATTGCCATATAGCCTGCAAATATAAGTCATTGTAACAGGGCAAAATAGAAACAGACTTTTATAGCATACATTAAAGCTAAATTTGCAGTTATTTAACTTTAAGTATGCAGATTAAAAAAGCAGTATATGTAATCAGCAGCCCGGGCTTTGAAAGCTGCCCGATACCTGATAAACCCGAATATGCCTTTATTGGCAGAAGTAATGTGGGCAAATCATCGCTGATAAATATGCTTTGTAATAATGAGAAGCTTGCGAAGACTTCGGGATCGCCGGGTAAGACTCAGATGATAAATCATTTTGATATTGTGAGTGCCGGTATCCCGGAAAACAGTAAAAAGGAGGTTGCCTATAAATGGTACCTGGTAGATCTGCCGGGCTATGGGTTTGCCAAAGTAAGTATTCGTAGCCGCAACCGCTGGGAACAAATGATAGAAAATTATCTACGCAAGCGTGAAAACCTGACGCAGGTTTTTGTACTGATAGATGCACGGCACAGCCCTCAAAAAATAGACCTTGACTTTTTAGAAAATTTAAAAAAATGGGATGTGCCTTTTAGCCTGGTATTTACCAAAAGTGATAAAGAGAACCAGCGGACTGTAAGTAAAAATGTAAAAGCATTTTTAGAAGCCATGAAAAAAACATGGCAATTTTTACCAAGGCATTTTGTAACCAGCGCTATTAAGAAAACCGGCAAGGATAAACTGATGGCTTTTATTGATGAGACCAATGAAGAGGTTGCGAAAAAGTAATACCAGATAAAATATATTTATTGTTCAATTAAATCATCACAATAGTAAAGGATGATTTTTTTTCTATATCTTAGTTAGTGTATAAAAAACATTCTCATGGACGAGCAAAGAGATGAACAATTATGGCGTATTGCTAAAAAAAGAGCAGACCTTCAAAGAAGCCTGGCTGCTTACTTTATTGTAAATGCATTTTTATGGGTGATATGGTGGTTTACCAGCGGTAAGCATGGTTATAACCGTGAAATACCATGGGCCATCTGGCCAACTTTAGGCTGGGGAATCGGAGTTTTATTTCAATACCTGAATGCTTATGGTGGAAGTAAAACTGATCTTGTTCAGAAAGAATATGATAAACTGAAAAATAAAAATTCAGTATAAAATATAATTAACCCCATTCTTTTACCCTTTTTCTTTTACTCTTTTTTATGATTGCTTATGAATGAACAATTTCGCATATTCGATTTTTTAAAGTACCAATTAGAGAGATTTCCTAAAGCAGATATGTTTGCTTCTAAAGTAAATAATGCCTGGGAAACGCTGAGTACCCAAGACGTAACAGCCTTAGTAGACAAACTAAGCGCAGGCTTATTACAAATGGGTGTAGGTGGCGGCGATATGAAGATTGAAAACCAGGATAAGATTGCACTTGTTAGCCGCAACAGGCCCGAGTGGCTCATATTAGATATGGCGTGCCAACAAATTGGCGCTGCACTCTGCCCTATTTATCCCACAACAAATATTAATGAACTTGAATTTATTTTTAATGACGCTACAGTAAAATATGCATTTATAAGTGGGGAAGAAATTCTTGCGAAAGTGAATGATATCAAATCAAAAGTACCCTCTCTTATTTCTATTTTTAGTTTTGATAAAATGGAAGGCGCCCATTATTGGAAAGATATTTTTGCATTGGTGCAGGCTACGGACCTATCTGCAATGGAAGATATAAAAGCTAATATTTTACCAAGCCATTGTGCTACTATTATTTATACCTCAGGTACAACCGGCACACCAAAGGGTGTAATGCTTTCTCATACTAACATTGTGATGAATGTTATCAACTCAAGAATAAGTTTTCCTTTTGAAGATGAGGTAAAGGCAAGGGCACTAAGCTTTTTGCCGCTCAATCATATTTTCGAGCGGATGGTTTCTTTCATTTATATAAGTAGCGGTATCTCCATTTATTATGCAGAAAGCCTTGAAACAATTGGGGATGACCTGAAAGAGGTACAGCCCAATCTTTTTACAACAGTGCCGAGATTGCTTGAAAAAGTTTATGAAAAAATAATGAGCAAAGGCGCTGAACTTACCGGCATAAAAAGAAAATTATTTAACTGGGCTGTAAAACTTGGAAATGAATATGATAGCCAGAATAAAGGATCATTAAGCTATAGGATGCAATTAGCAATTGCCAATAAACTTATTTTTAATAAATGGCGGGAGGCTCTTGGCAACAAAATAGATTTTATAGTAACAGGTGGTGCTGCCTGCCAGGTAAGATTAATAAGAATTTTTACCGCAGCAGGAATTCCCATTTATGAAGGATATGGACCAACAGAAAACAGTCCTGTAATTAGTGTCAATTCTAAAAGAGATAAAGGAACGAAATTTGGCACTGTAGGCCTGCCTATAATCGGCCAGGAAGTAAAGCTAATGCCGGATGGAGAAATTTGTGTAAAAGGCCCCAGTGTGATGATGGGCTATTACAAAAGACCTGACCTTACAGCAGAAACTATTATAGATGGCTGGCTTCATACTGGCGACATTGGCGTATTTGAAGAAGAGAAATTCTTAAAAATAACAGACCGTAAAAAAGAATTGTTTAAAACAAGTGGGGGGAAATATGTAGCGCCACAACCCATCGAAAATAAAATGAAAGAATCGCCATACGTAGAGCAAATGATGATAGTAGGTGCTGAGCAGAAATTTGTTGGCGCCTTAATAGTACCTTCTATGCCAAACTTAAAAGAGTGGATGCGGCAGAGAAACATTCCATTTACTACCAATGAAGATGCGGTGCAAAATGCAGAAGTGCATAAATTTTACCGTGACCTGATTGAATCCTTCAATACTTATTTTAATCATGTAGAACAGGTGAAAAAATTTGAGCTGATGCCCGACGAATGGACTATTGAAACCGGTGAACTAACACCTACGCTTAAGCTAAAAAGAAAAGTGATAATGGAAAAAAATAAAGCGGCTATAGAAAGAATTTACCATTAGAAAAAAGCCCCGACGTCGGGGCTTCATCCATGAAACAAAGTACAGTCATAGAAATTGTAAATATCTTTTGGTTGTTCTTTTAGGATTTGGCTTTAACTGAAATAAAAAAACCTATTGGTTGATCATAGTTTTTGTACCGTTTTGCCGGAGTAAGATTCAATGATAGCCGGGATATTTTCAAACTCACTTGACTTATCCACAAAATGATCCGAACCTAAATTCCTGCAAATTATTTTATAATTGTCGCTGGTTTGATTTGTAAGCATTACTGCTTTTATACCAGGATAATTTTTCTTCACAAATTCTAATAATTCAATACCGCTTTTTTCCGGTAAATGAATATCAAGTAAAACAACATCCGGCTTAAATGATTTCAGTAAAAAAACTGCCTGGTGATATCCTGTTGCAATTACCGTTTCTTTGACACACTCCAGTTCATTAATAATTTCCGAAAGTCTTTCCGTCACCAGCAAAGCATCGTCTACAATTAATACTTTGAGGTATTTCTTTTTCATACAATACGTTGTTTCTTTCTTGTGTTGTAAAGGTAAATAAGTTGAACAGCCTGTTTTGTAAGAAGTTATGTCAGATAAATGTAGTAGATATACTACTGTAAAAGGTTTTTAGAGAAGCTTGTGCTCAATAGCATATAAGGTAAGGTCTGCATTATTTTTCAAACCCATTTTAGCCATAATGCGGGCACGATAAGTACTCACAGTTGTTACACTTAAAAAAAGTGATTCTGCAATTTCTGAAACAGATTTTCCTGAAGCAAGTAATTTTAGTACGCTGAACTCCCGATCAGATAAATATTCATGCGAAGGTTTATCTGAGTCCTGATCAAGAACGGATGCCAGTTTTTCTGCAATAGAGGCAGTAATGTATTTTTTTCCAAGCATTACCCTATGTACCGCATTTACCAATTCATCGGGCGCCATATCCTTACTTAAATAACCTGAAGCACCGGCTTTTAAAACCCGGAGTGCATATTGCTCTTCAGGGTGAATACTTAATATTAAAACGGGTAACCGGGGATGCAGTTGTTTTATTTGTTGCAATGCTTCCAACCCACTACGGCCAGGCATACTTAAATCACTAATGACTACGTCCCACTCTGACTGTATGATCTTTTTTATCATTGCTTCTGCGTCCGGCACTTCTTCAATAGCAGCCGTAGGAAAGCCTTCCAGCAAAATTTGCCGGAGTCCTCTTCTTACTATACTATGATCATCTGCTATAAGTATTCTTATCATTTCCTCTTTTTATTATATATTTTAAAAAAGATTAATTTAAAGGTACAATAATTCTTACTGAAGTCCCAACCCCTGGCCGACCGGTTATTTCATATTCTCCTCCCATCAATAAACTACGTTCTTTCATTCCCAGTAAACCAAGTGTCTTTTTATGTTCGATCTCATTAATATTAAAGCCCTTTCCATTATCTATAATTACAAGTTCAAGTCTATCTTGTTCGATAGTTAAAGAGGAATTAACCTCTGTAGCTGCAGCATGCCTCAAAACATTTGTCAGGCTTTCCTGGTAAATACGAAAGACGCCGGTGGCAATTTCTGGCTTTACGTCTACATTAGATAAATTGCTTTTAAACCCTGTTCTTATTTCTGCTCTTTTTTGAAATTCTTCACTTTGCCATTCCATTGCAGCTATCAGACCAAGGTCATCCAAAATGCTGGGCCTTAACTGAGTAGCTATACGACGAACTGTCACAACGGTTTTATCAATCAGCTTGATAGTATCTTTTATCTTAGTATTCACTTCTTCATCCTCAGATCGTATTCTTTTGTTAAGCCACGATATATCCATTTTTAAACCGGTCAACTGCTGTCCCAGTTCATCATGTATTTCTCTTGCCATGTGGGTTCTTTCGCTTTCTCTTATTTTTTCTAAATAGGTTGCCAGTTCTCTCAGTTCTTCATGTGATTTTTTTAAATTTTCTTCGGCAATTATTTTTTCAGTAATATCATTAGCAAGTACCAACTTTGCTTCTTTATCGTCATAAGCAATATCATGCGTAATTATGTTTACCTGGATGATAGTACCATTCTTTTTCTTATACTGCCAAATACCTGCGTTATTTATTCCAACCGGGTATCTCCCAAATGTATCCTCTAATTTTACCACATCATCTTTTGGCGCTATATCTCTTATATTCATCTTAAGAAATTCTTCTCTTGAGTACCCATAATGTTCCACTGCAGCAGGATTAACATCTAAAAAATTTCTCTCCGGTATGGATATCATCCACATTGGCATTGGGTTTTGATTAAAAAGTAAACGGTATTTATTCTCAGAAAGTCTTAGAGCTTCTGCAGCTTTTTTACTCTCCGAAATATCAATACCAACACCCATTAAACAGGTTTCTCCTTCATAATTTATAAGCATACCTGTAAAGTAAAAGGGCGTCAGCGTTCCATTTTTGGATACAAAATCTGCTTCGACGTTATCTTCACCAACTTTAAATACATTTGCGATTTTAGAAGCTAGTAATTCTTTTTCTTCCTCCTTAAATAATTGTATGGGATGAAGGTGCTTTATCTCTTCAGATGTGTAACCAGTTACAGTTTCAAAATTTTTATTCCACCTGTAAAACTGCCCATTTTTATTGTACAGATAAAAAACACCTGGCAAGCTGTTAATGATAGAATCAGACAATTCTTTTTCTGAAACAAGTCTTTTTTCTGATTCTTTTTCTTCCGTAATATCCTGCATAGCGCCTAGCATACGATAGGCTCTTTTTTCTTTGTTATAAATTATATAAGCTCTATCATATAAAATACGATACTCATTCCCTTTCTTTTCATTAAGCCTGAATTCCTCTGTTATCGATGTCTCCTTTTTAACCAATGCTTCTTTAAAGTTATTCAGGATCAATTCTCTATCATCTGCCTGAATACGATTGGTAAAATCATTAAAACTAAAATCCTCTCCTTCTTGCAGTTCAAAAATCTTTCTGAAGCTTTCATTACCCCATATTTTATCCGTCTGCATATCCCAATCCCATACTGCATCATTGGTAGCTTTGGCTACCAGTAAAAATCTTTCGTTGGATGTTTTAAGGGCATGTTCCGATGATTCAAGCAACGCAATTGATTTTTTTCTTTCGGTAACATTTATCAAGGTTCCAATAATGGCAGGTTTACCCTGGTATAAAGTAAATGTCCCAAACACTTCCAGGTAAAGAATTTCTCCATTTTTATGTAATCCTTTAAACTCGTAATTCATGCTTTTGTATTTCCCCTGTATACGGGCACGAATATGGTTTAACACTTTTTCGTGGTCATCAACATGTACAATTTTTTCGGCTGTAAACTGATCATTCATTTCATGAGAACCATATCCGAATATCTGTGCAAATCTGGGATTTACATACATTAATTTTTCATCCTGAATAATATACACACCCACCATTGATTGCTCTACAAGGCCACGGAATTTTGACTCGGCTTCCTGTAAATCTATTTCTGCTCTTTTTCTTAATGTTACATCCTGCACCAGAGACATGATACCGATAGTATTGCCCCTATGATCTTTTAATACAGAATTATACCATTCGCAATAAATTATTCTACCCTCTTTTGTCTGGTTACGTATATGCAGTACGTTATTATTAATTTCAGCAGCACCAAGTTCCCTTATCGAATTCCTTACCATTTCTTTATCGTCAGGATATACTAATTGATAAGTATCAAATTTGCCATCCACCACATCTTCTTTTGTCCAGCCAAAAATAGTTTCCGCCATTTTACTCCATTGCAATATTTCCATATTGTTATCAAACTCAATTACTCCCATTGGTGTATTCTGAATATGATAGCTCAGCTTTTCATGAACTTCTTTTAAGGAAAGTTCTGCTTTTTTTCTCGTGGTAATATCATGATAATAAACTGACATGCCATCAGAAGAAGGATAGATCAGGTCTTCGTACCACCTGTCTTTTACAGAATAATACAGCTGGAGCCGTTGCGGCTGCTGCGTTTCCTGTGCGGTACGAAGTGCTTCATAAAATGGTTCATCTATAACATCCGGAAATTCCAGCCAAATATTCTTGCCAATCAGGTCTTCAGGATCTTTATCATGCAATTCTGCAGCTTTTTTATTTACATAAGTGTAGTTCCATTGATTATCCAATGCAATAAAAGCATCCGCAATTCTTTCAAACACATTATTCAATTCAGCTACTTTTACTTTTACCTGTTGCTGTAAATTATAAGTAAACTGCTGAAGCTGTTTCTCCATACTTTTTCTCTGCGTAATATCCCTAATAACGCCAACAGTACCTATCACTTCTCCATCAGGAGTTTTTATAGAAGAGGTACTCACCTCCACATTAATTGGCTGACCATTTTTATGATGATGAATCGCTTCACCTTTCCAGTAATCATTTTGAATGGAGTCTTCCTTTTCATCTGCCTGTAAAGGCCGGCTTACTGTTATGTTAAGCAAGCTGTCAATCTCTTTCCCAACCACATCTTCTTCTTTATAACCGTACAATTTTTCAGCATAAAAATTCCAGTTGGTAATATTATTTTTTGCATCGGTGGTAATAATAGGATCAGAAATATTCTGAATTAAGGATGCATTAAATTTTAGTGTTTTCTCATTTTTTTCCAGGAGAGTAAAATCTTTCAGAATCGTTTTAAAACTATAATAAAGAATAAAACAAAATAAAATCGCCAGGGCAAAAAACTGCCATACTGTTCGCTTTGCATACTTCTGTCGTTCCTGGTTTGATTGCTGAAGCAGCACCC
>JBDSIB010000064.1:0-16869 GCA_039918155.1 Ferruginibacter sp. | reverse complement strand
AATATCCGGGAAAAGATATGGGAGAAATAGCAGCACGTAATCTTATTTCTCATCTCAAAGGAATTACCAATATTAAAAACACAAATACTATCGTAGTCCATTCAGAACTTATCATCAGAAAATCTTCCTTAAGTAAAAAGTGATCTGATATATTTATTGTTAGATCATTTTTGAAAATATTTTTCCGGCGATAGCTATTTCCTTTAAGCAAAAAATTTTGGTGCAGATAATTATTTATATTAATAGAAAAAAGTTGGCAATACAACTTACCTGCTTGAGCTAAGGATAATAACACACTTTGTTGTACGAACGAAAGTAACGACTGAAGCTTAATTAAAAAAATAGGGGATGAAATTTTTTACCCCCTATTTAACGATTACAAAATAAGAAATTAATTTTTTACCAGATAGTCAATTTCCATGTAACCGGATGTGCAGCCATTGGATAGCTGACACAATAATTTATCTATTTAAAGCGGTAGACAACCCCGACGAATTTTCGAAATTTCTAAACTACTTTAATTGAAATGCTAATATAATAATTTGTAGCTACAAATTGTAACCGATTGCATTTTTTATTTAATTATTTTGGCTATAGTTTTATTAAAGGGTTTTATATAGATATTTTACATTCTATACTTTACATTATCATTGAGGATTTAATATTTTTAGTAAAGTCAAATCGCTTTAATTTGTAAAAGACAATTTTGGAATCTTCTTCCACAATTTTCATATTTGTATCAACGGGAATGTTCTCTAATACCTGCGTTTTACCTGTTACCGGCCATGTGATTTCTACCCGATCAATAGACGTAGCCTTACCAATGCCGATATGTTGTGCCAAAGGATTTGATCCAAAACTTCCTCCTGAATTAACATCTCTGTAAATAACCCTTTCTATATTATTCTCACGAAAAATAATTTTAATTTTTGCACCAATGGCCGCCTTGTTAGAAATGGTACCGCTTAAATTAAGATTCACCCAATGATTATTATTTTGACCGGGATTTAAATAAAGTGAATTTTCATAAGAATCTCCTTTATATGCACCTCCCATTTTGATATATATATCTTCATTGCCATCATTATCAAGATCTGCAAAAGAAACTCCATGACCTTTTTGTAAATTGCCTACTCTTGCAGAAGTAGTTACATCCAAAAAGCTATTGCCGTTAATATTTTTAAACAATTTATTAGGTACAGCGGATTTAAATTGTGGATTTCCTGTACCCAAATAAAAATCCAGGAAACCGTCATTATCGATATCACCAAAATTACCTCCCATTGCAAAAGCAATTTTATTTAAGCCCACTTTAGCTGAGACGTCTTCAAAAGTTCCGTCATGTTTATTTCTAAATAAAAAAACTTTCCCGGCATTGTTAACTGCAGCATTTGAAGCCTCGGCTCCGGCATACCATGCAAGCGATTCATAAAATTCATACCCGCATACAAGAATATCTGGCCAGCCATCATTGTCATAATCCCAAAACCAGGTGGTAAATGTGCCGGCTACGTTATTACTCAGGCCAGCTTCTTTACTTACATTCACAAACTTCAAGGCTCCGTCCTTTGTTGATTCATTTTTCAGTAATATTTTTTTTCCGTTTAAAGTAGAAATAAATATATCTGTTAGCCCATCATTATTATAATCAGCCGAAGTAACCCCTTTTACAAACTCATGAATTTCACAGCCTGCCTTAGCCGCAACGTCTGTAAATGTGCCATTTTTATTATTGATGTAAAGTTCACAAGCGTTAGTTTTACCGCCAGGTTGTTCTTCATTTCCTATAAATAGATCAAGCCAGCCATCGTTATTAAAATCAGCCCATGTGGCTGTTTGTGTAGGATGAAAAGAAAGCAGCCCGCTCTCTTTAGTGACATCTGTAAACGTACCGTTACCATTATTCCTTAATAAGGAATTAGGAGTTTCACCAAACTTGCCTTTCCAACCTCCCCTGGTTACAAAAATATCTTTAAAGCCATCGTTGTTGTAATCTGTTTGAACCATGTTTAAACCACCGGTTAAATATCCTAAGCCCGATGAATCAGATAAATCGGTAAAAGTGCCGTTTCCATTATTCCTGTAATAATGCATAGGTTCATCAAGAGACCAGCTGCTAATTACTATATCAGGATAACCATCGTTATTAAAATCGTCCACTATACTTCCACCTGCCTGGCATTTAAAATTCAGTCCGAGATTTGCTGCAACATCAGTAAAAGGTTTTACCATATGCATACTATCATCGTTATTAACTTTTAAAAGAAACTGAGGTGGAACTTGCTGTGGATAGCCGCCTACAGTCATGTATGCAATATTCATTAACCATCTCGATTCCAGGTCGCCGGGATTATCTAACAATAGAGATTTATATATTTCAATTGAACTTTCTGAAGCTGTTTTATCATGATGCATTGCATTTTGTGAAATCGGGAAGACACAAGATTCGGCGTTATGCATGTTGATACAATTCATTCTTTCACCTAAACGGATATAAGTAATAGCCAGATCTTTCAAAATTGGTTGCCGTTTTACCATGTCACCTTCAGGTATCTTAGTAAGCAGATACTGAAAAACATCTATGGCTTTTTGCTCCTCGCCCAATTGTAAGAGCGCATTTCCTTTTTTATTGAAAGCTGCTATCACAGCTTCCCTATCAGAAGAATTATCTATTATGGAATCGCAATGTTTTATTACTGCCTCAGGGCAAAAAACATTTTCAGGACTGTTGTAATTTTTTTCTGCTGTTTTTAAGAGATCAACCATCTCCTGGTTTGGAACTGATTTATGCTTACAGGAAAGGAAGCAGGAAAAGGCGCAAAGGAATATAAATGCTGTAATTAAGTTTTTACTTAAAAAAAAATTTTTACAAAAATTTTGAGCCTGATACAGGTTTATAAGCTTACTAATCATGGTGCATTTATTTACCCTAAATAATTAATGAATTAATTCATTATTTTTTAATAATTATGCTTTAGAAAAAGCATAAAAAATCTATCATCAAATTTAAGCTTTCAAATATTTAACAAGTCCATATAAAATAAATAAGTTTTATCAAAAGAAGCTGATGCTCTATTTTTTGATAAAAAAAATAGAGGCTTAAGTAGCCTCTATTTTTTCAATACTACATATAATGTAATTTATTTTATTAATGGATTTGCAGCAACTTCACTTGCGGGAATTGGAAATACAGCAGCCTGACCTGGTTTGGGATCAGGCATAATTGAAGGATAATATCCTTTAGCTCTCCAACGTAAGATATCTATATTATTCACCTCTTCACCACACAACTCAACAGCTCTCTCGTGCATTACCGCTTTTATTGCTGCATTTTTGTCAGCTAATACAACAGCTGGCATATTTACACTTGGCCTGGCTCTCACCTCGTTGATGTAAATTCCTGCCTGTAGAGGTGTTCCTACTTCTGCTTCGCATTCTGCAAGCATAAGGAGTACGTCAGCATATCTTATCATTCTTTGATTTATACCTGACGGATGAAAATCGCCATTATCCCAATCCAGTACCGAGTACTTACGATAAATCCTTTTCTTTATTGAACCGTTATGATTACTTTGAGCCACATTCATATCAGCTTCAGTCATAGTAGTACCTGTAGCTGTTCCGCCAAAGGTTAAAATATTGTCGCCTGATTCATAAAATGTAAATTTATATCTTGGGTCGTTTGCTTCAAATTCATTAAGAATTTTATCCGAAGGAACCACATTACCCCAAACTTTTCCATACTCCTGAGTACGCATTATACTTACCGGCTGTGTTGCACCTTCGCCCGTATAACCCCAGTTAAAATTATTATCTCCCTTATCAAGAAACGCCACTTCAAAAATTGATTCTGCATTAAATTCCTTATCTCCGGCATGGGTCGAACCTAGGTTTGAACCGTACTTAATATCGCCGTCAAAATTATCAGAAAATTTAGGGACAAGGCTATACTTGCCATAAACCTGCAGAAGAGCAGTTTTAGCAGCGCCATAATCGCCATTTTGCATTTGTACCCTTCCTAATAAAGCATAAGCTGCTCCCTTTGTTGCTCTTCCATTTAATGATGCTACAACAGGCAATTTTGAAATAGCATCTGTCAAATCACTAATTACTAATTTATAAATGTCTGCAGCGGGAGATTGTGTTTTATAACCAGTACCTGATGTAATAGGTTCGGTATAAAGTGGTACATTTCCCCACATACTTACCAACTCAAAATAGGCCCAACCTCTCAAAAATTTAGCTTCCCCGACAGTCACATCTCTTGATGCGGCATTATCTGTTATAGCTGGAGCTTTGGAAATCACAAGGTTTGCACGGTTAATCATTTGATAAGCACCATTCCATACGCTTGTCATTACAGAATTTGAAGATGAAGGAGCTGCTTGATTAAGTAGCTCTGCCCTCGGTTGCTCTAATTGAGAACCACCTGGAGCCGTCTCGCTACCCCGCATGTCGTGAGTGAAGAACCATTCCCGTCCTACAAGATTTCCGGCACGTAAACTGGAATACACTG
Organism: Ferruginibacter sp.; assembly: GCA_039918155.1. Lineage (GTDB taxonomy): Bacteria > Bacteroidota > Bacteroidia > Chitinophagales > Chitinophagaceae > Ferruginibacter. The sequence goes on along the minus strand of JBDSIB010000064.1, from coordinate 12,353 downwards.
CATCAACTCCTTCCTGCAATTGAGAAGCAGTATTAAAATAACTTTCCTGCGTGGGGTTATTTTTATCCAATACATTAAGTCTTTTATCGCAGGCAACTATAAATAATGCTGCAAGGATAAGTCCTGACGCAAGCATTTTGATATTTCGTTTCATAATTTAATATTTTATTTTATAGATTTATTATTAGCTAGTTTTTAAAAATTTAAACCTATTCCTACCTGGTAACCTTTTGGCTGAGGATATACTGCATAATCAACACCATTTGTTAATGAGGAAGCTCCAGGAGCCCTGTTACCAACTTCAGGATCGTACCCTGTATATTTTGTAAATGTCAGGATATTCTGAGCAGAAACATAAATTCTGAAATTTGAAACAACACCTTTCGAAATAGACTGTAAAGCTTTTTCCGGAATTACATAGCTTAACTGTATATTTTTAAGACGCAGATAAGATCCATTTTCCAGAAAACGTGTTGAAGTGCGTGCATTCTGATTTGGATCAGCAGAAACAGCACGTGGAACATCTGTATTTGTATTGGTTGGAGTCCAGGCATTCAATACTTTTGTACTTGCATTAAAGAAACGCACCATACCTTCAGTAACTCCTCTTAAAGCATTGTAAATCTTATTTCCCTGTACGCCCTGGAAAAATACTGATAATTCGAAATTTTTATAACTAGCTCCAAGGTTTAATGCATAACTAAATTTAGGAATAAAGCTGCCTAAGAAAGTGCGGTCTTTATTATCAATAACGCCATCTCCATTCAGATCTTTAAACTTGAGATCACCAGCTGATGTTTGAGGACCACCAGGAGTAGCAGCTACTGTTTGCTTGGCATGTGCAGCAACCTCGGCCTGATTTTGGAAAATACCTTCTACCACCCAGCCATAAAAAGACTGAACGGATTGACCAGGAGCAGTATTAGTAGTATTGTATCCTTCTGTAAGATCTCCATCAGCTCCTGCTTCGATATTTGTAACACCGGGAGCTAGAGAAAGTACCTTGTTTTTAATAAACGTAATATTACCTGAAGCATTCCAACGAACTTCCCCTACTCTTTTGTTATAACCTAACTGTAATTCAAAACCATTGTTTTGCATAGCAGCTACGTTTTGAATTACTGTAGAATTTAGATATCCGAATGAAGGAGGAAGAGGAACGGCTAATATCAGGTTATCAGTTCTACGGTGATAATATTCCGCAGATAGGGTGAAGGAATTATTAAACAAACCTAAATCCAGTCCTACATTTATTTGCTTAGTGGTTTCCCATTCAAGATCTTTGTTTCCAAGACTTTGAATTGAAGATACCGGGCCACTATTTAGAGAGTTCCCAAAAGGATAATATGCACTGTTGGCATTAACACCTACCAACCAAGGTGTATTTCCTAATATTGTTCCATTAAGACCTGTAACTCCATAACCGGCACGCAATTTCAATTCTGAAACTTTAGTGATGTCTTTCATGAAATTTTCCTGGTCGATCCTCCATCCTGCCGAAACAGATGGAAAGGTAGCCCACTTTTTTCCTGGTGCCCATACAGAAAGACCGTCACGCCTAACTGCGCCACTAAGTAAGTATTTACCTTTATAATCATAGTTAACACGACCAATATATGATATCAAGGAATTTTCACCAATCAAAGTCCGAACAGAGGGATTTCCTGCATTGTTTAATGTTTTAAGATCATTTGATGCCTGAGTACCACTTTGGTTTTCCTGTGTGCTTTTCTGACCCTGATACTCATACACTGCTACGGCATTAACATGATGATCACCAAAAGTTTTATCAAATGTTAGTTGCTGAGTGTATAACTGAACAGTAGAAACAGACCTGTTATTTGTAATAGTTGCAAGTACAGCACTTGAACCGGCAACAGAACCGCTATCATTAAATATTGGTGAAAAACGATAATCCAAACCATCTGCATAGTCAATACCAAATGTTGAACGGAATTTTAGCCATTTTGTAAAATTGACGTCCAGATAGGCTGATCCAAAAATCTTTGTAGTTTTCCTGGTACCCGGATTTTTTACATTTGCATCTTCTAATGGATTGGTAGGATCTCCTCCATCCAATACAGAATTTACGCCTCTATACCCATCAGTAGTAGTAGGATCGTAAACCGGCATATAGGGCATTAGCTTAATAACGTTTACCAAGTTTGACCGTTGCTGTGTTTCATTATTATCATAAGCCTGGTTACCAAAAGAGGTATATAAATTTTCACCAAAAGTAAATACATTACTAATTTTATGATCTGAATTAATTCTAAAATTATAACGTCTGTAACCTACGTGAGGTGCAGTACCTGTCTGGTCTAAATAGCCCGCAGAAGTATAAAAACGGGAAACATCATTTCCTCCGCTCAAACCGATGTTTGTCTGAGTCATTGCACCTTGCTTGAAATATTCATCCTGCCAGTCTGTAACATTATTGCCGTAAGTTTTAGATGCGCCCTGGTATAACGGCCTGTTGTCCCACCTAGGAACAAAGGCAGGATCACGCCTTGGTACTAAAGCCCCCCTGTAGGCAAGTGCATATTGGTCAAATTGAGTTGGGTTTAATAAACTCAACCTTTGGGTAACATCCTGAATACCGTAATAAGAATCAAGGCTAACGTGTGTTTTCCCATCTCTTCTTCCTTTTTTAGTAGTAATGATAATTACGCCACTGGAAGCTCTTGAACCGTATATCGCTGCTGCAGAAGCATCTTTCAAAACATCTACAGACTCTATATCTCTTGTATCAAATGTTGACAAATCCCCGGTAGGAAAACCATCAATAACGTATAAAGGATTTGAAGCGTAAGATATGGAGCTTATACCTCTGATGCGAACTAATGGTTCGGTGCCCGGGCTACCATTATTTACAACAGAAACACCAGCCACCCGTCCCTGCAATGCCTGCTGAACACTTACATTGGGAACTTCATTCAATGTTTTACTGTTAACTGTAGAAATAGCACCGGTAACATTTGTACGTTTTTGTGTACCATACCCTGTAACAACAACTTCTTCAAGTTTGGAATCAGAAGATGTAAGCGTTATCGTTAGATTTTTTTCACTGCCTATTCTAATTTCTTTATCCAAAAAACCTAATGAACTTATTAACAGCACGTCACCTTGTGTAGCTGCAATTGTGAACCTGCCATCAGCATCTGTGGTGGTTCCCTTTGCGGTTTTCTTTATAACAACTGATGCAGATGTTATTGCCTTTCCCTTTTCATCGCTAACAGTACCTTGAACTGTTTGTGCATAGCTGATCGTTCGAAAAGCTGAGAAAAAAATTAATAAACAGAGCATTAAAGAATATTTTCCGGCAGTGGAGGAAAATTTTTTCAACAAGCAATCTGAAATGATAGTCATAATTAGTGTAGTTTTTAGTATTTGAAGGTATAAGTCTAAAACTTTATAAAAAGGCTCGTCAATAGCCGGCTGAAGTTTGTACAGAATCAAGAAGTATTCAACAAAAATTAAACACAATAAAGAAATAAAACCGATGTAGTGATATCTCAGAATTTAGTGCCGCCGATGTAAATAGTTATGGTCATTTTTGAAGTCTCAAGCATCGCTAAACAAACAATCAAATGCAAAATAAGAATTTATTTTAATACTGCAATCGGTTGCATGATTTTTTTTTAAAATTTTATTTTGCGACTATTTTTAAGGGAATAAACAATAATTATTCGGTTTATAATTCTAAAATTTAGGTATTTGTTAAGTCTTTAGATGATCGAAATGACAGAAAACATTTTTTAATTTTTCAAAAATCGGTATATTTTTAATAAAATATTTACCCGGCTATTTAAATTTAATTACCCGCATACTATCACTGTTTATTGACACAAGTATTAGTTTTTCATTGTTAGCACCGTTAATAAGTTTCATATCGTTAACATCACCGTCAACCTTAAAGCCACTTTGTACCGAAGGAACTGCCATAAACTTTTTATTAGAAAATCCTTTTAAGAAACAACCATATGATGCATCATATCTGCCGGTAGCTACGTCGGTTTGGTATTCGTTTCCTGCAAGTAAAATATCTTTTATACCATCGCCGTCAATATCTGCGCAAACAATGGCATTCACGGGTGCAAATTGTGCTTCCATGGGTAGTACATGTATCGCAAATTTTCCATTCCCTAAATTTTCAATCCAACAACTTCTCGTTTCATTACAAGTAAGAATCTGCAAAGTTTTATCATCTTTAAAAATTTGTTCTGCAGTTGCTATAGCGTAATCTTTATTGTATAAAAATTTCTTTTTCACCGCTGGTACTTGTGCGGTAAGTTGGTCAAGACTTATGGATGGAAACAAATTTCTTTTGCCATCTTTATCTCCTATGCAATAAAACATTACCGGGTCAATGCTACCATTATGGTCGATGTCATCCGCATATAATTTCATTGGAAATTTAGAGTCGACATGATAGTCGCAATTCAAACCCAAATTGCCTGCAACAAAATCTATATCTCCATCACCATCAACATCTGTTGCTACAAGACTGCGCCATAAACCATTTGAATTTTGAAGACCTGAAGTTGATGTGATTTCTGTTAACTTCTTTCTGTTATTTTTAAAAATCCTTATTGGCATATATTCTCCTGCAATAATCAGATCGGGTATCTTATCATTGTCGATATCTGCCCATTGTGCTGCAGTAACCATACCGGCATTGGAGAGTTCCGCACAAACAGCATTTGTTACATCAGTAAAAATACCCTTATTGTTTTGTAACAAATAACTCTTAGGGGCTAATGGGTATTTTTTAGAAACACGGCCACCTATAAATACATCCATATCTCCATCACCATCATAATCTGCAAATGAAACACATCCGGCTATAGTTCTAACGTTATCAGGAATAGCCTTAGGGCTTAAAGTAAAATTTCCTTTGCCATCGTTGAGGTATAATTGTGGATGATAAAATATTGAGGTATCGCTATAACGTGTATCGCCATAAGTAATCAGCAGATCAAGATCACCATCACCATCCGCATCAAATAAAACAGAGCCTTCATCTTCAGTAAACTTCGAGTTTGGAATAAAATCTTTTCCTGTAAACTGCCCATTTTTTTGTTGAATAAATACTCTTCCCTGTGAATTGAATCCACCACCAATATAAAAATCTGTTTTACCATCATTATTAATATCACCGGTAGAAATAAACGGTCCTAGCTGTGAAAATTTTTGCGGTAATAAACGTTGTGCGGAATAATCGTCGTAAGGAACATCTGTATGTTTATAAATTACATTTAAAGAATTGGTGGCATCACTAAATATTCTTTTATCATTAGTTGAATTCGAGTATTGCCAATCACCCGTTGCATTGATTTCATCTAATTTGTAGAGAGAGTCGGTTAGCAAATTGGATAGTATTTGTTTACGATTATTTGGCCAGACAATTACAACAGAATCCACGCTAGTATTTTTTCCTGTTCCAAATATAAGTTTTGAATCGACAGTTGAAAGATATCCACGAACCGGATACTCTTCCTGTAACTGTGTCTTACCGGCAGTATAAACAAATACTTTGGCTCCAAATGCTTTTGTGTTTAAGCTATCCCCTTTTAGAATAAAAGATATACTGTGATTTGTTTTTGCCTTCCCTGGTTGATTTTCGTTGTTTATTAAAATAAATGCTTCCTGATTAATGTTATTTACTACCAGATCAAGATCTCCGTCATTATCTAAATCGACATAGGCTGCACCGTTAGACATTGATTTTTTTTCAATGCCGGATGAATCTGTAATGTTTGTAAAAGTATAATCGCCGTTGTTTAGATACAGATAATTTGGCAATGCAACATGATTAAGCGAAATTATTTTATCCCTCAATGTTTTACGGAACTCTTCTTCGGTTGCTGCATTTCCGGAGTTCTGGCTGAAGCGAATAAAATCTGCATTGATAAAGTCTCTGCCTATTCCGTTTGTTATATGTGCATCTTTATATCCATCATTGTTAAAGTCTGCAAACAAAATACTCCAGCTCCAATCTGTTGTACTTATTCCTGCCATCTGCCCTACTTCACTAAAATAAGGAAACAACGTATCACCCCTTTGGTAATTGCCATTATTTAATTGCAGCATATTTCGCATAAACTCCGGAGAATAACCTAAGTTCCTTTCCTGTTCGTACCGATCGTAACTCATAAATGAAAAATTTTGCTTTTTACGATAGTTATCTTCAGGCATCATGTCTACAGAAGCAAAATCAAATCTGCTATCATTGTTTACGTCAGCAGCATCGCAGCCCATGCTGCTATAACTTTGGTGTTTGGTAGAAGCATCAAGTGCATTTGTAAAGGTTCCGTTCTTATTGTTCAGCCATAAATCATCATTTGAAACAAAGTCACCGCTTACAAATATGTCCGGATAACCATCCATATTAAAATCACAGATTGAAACGCCAAGGCCAAAACCATCTTCCTTTATACCAGCTTCCATAGAAACATCTCTGAAAAATGGATGGCCATTCTTTATTCCATCATTTTTATATAGTTTGTCATTTGCACGGGAACTGCCACTTACATTTTTAGGGAATAAATAATTAGCTGAATAAGATGCATTCAGCATATAATTAGACAGGTACATATCTAAATTGCCATCTTTATCATAATCAAAAAAAGCAGCCTGAGTTGAAAAACTTGTATCGGCAAGTCCATACTCGGCAGCCTCTTCTTTGAACGTATTATTGTGCTGGTTGATAAATAATAAATTGGCAGAAGGTTTACCTAATGTTTTACCGTATGTACATAAATAAATATCATCATAACCATCGCCATTAATATCTACTACACTTACTCCTGTTACCCAATCACTGGTTGTCAAACCGGCGCTTTCGGTAATATCTTCAAACTTATTATTGCCTTTATTTAAATAGATTTTACTTGATACCTGGTTACCAGTAAAGATCAGGTCTTTCAGTCCATCATTATTTATATCAATTACTCCAACTCCCCCACCCATATAAGCAAACTCATTCAATGCATCTCCAGGCATTTTTTTTTCATCAATATCATTGCTAAATTTAATACCACTTTCCTTTGAAGATAAAAAAGTGAATAATTGATTTTTATCCTTGTTATTGCATCCTGCAGTAATGCATAAAAACAGGAACATTATAATTGAATAATTACTGTTACGTGATTTCATATATCTATGTATAGGAGACAATTTATTTTGCATTGAAAATAGTTTGATCAATCGATTTATATTTCAGTAAGTTGAATACAGTTAATTAAAATTTTGGCTAAATACAGCAGGTGTATTTTTAATTATACTGCAATATAGAAAAAAAAGAAAAGCAACCGATTGCATTTTTACCTCAAATTTCCTTAGTTTAGCAAATCGTCTTTTTTGCATCTTTCAGAATTTCTGAAGGAAACATTTTAAGTTTATATTTTTCCCTTTCGATTAGCAGCAACCATCTCAACAAATTCAACTGAAGAGAGTGGCGCTATTCTTAAAGTAAAGCGTCGTAAAGTTGATTCTTTTCAAAAGCTTTATTTACGTTTTAGTTATTATCCCGGGATACTGTAAAACTTAGAGCGTTTGACAAAGCAGGAATGCCGGAGCTGATCATAGAAAAAAAACGGGATTGATAAATTGGATGCCATGGAAGATTTGCGAATTGTCAGTTGTTGTCATTTCTTCATTATTGCAATGTTATTTCTATAAATTAAAGAACATACATAATTTTTTTAACCACACCACTCATAAAAACTGTAAAGATTTATTATGAATATAAAACACAAAATGTTTTTTCAGGTGACGGGCTTTATAATTGTCGCAGGGCTTTTATTTCAGGCATGTTCCGTTACGTCGAAGAGTAAAACACCTGGCACTGCAACAGACGATACTACACGAAGCATCGCATTATACTTCAATCCAGCCACTACATCAGTAAACACACCGGATGCCCAGGGATTCATTCGGCGCTGGTCGCTGCTGGAGCCAATTAACAAGCCAAACCGCAGTAACACCGTTTTTACAGATAGTTATTTAAGAACAGCGTTTACAACTGAATATTTTGCAAACCAGTTTACTGTAATTCCCAAAGATGGTGAAAAGGTGAAAGCTTTTGAGCAGGAACTATCCTGGCATGCATTGGAAAGTAAAAAATTCAATGTAAAATTATTTCGTTTTGCCTATGAGCTAAGAAAACAAATCTACGGCGTATTATTTTGGGCCGTAACAGTTATTAATAGTCCGCAAGAAATGAAAAATGTAAGACTGGCGGTGGGATCTAACGGGGGATCAATGTGGTGGATAAATGGAAAAGAAGAAGTTTTGCTTTCCGGAGACAGGCGCATGGTAATGGATGATGCTTTATCAAACCGTATCACGTTAAACAAAGGAAAAAATATTATACGTGGAGCAGTAATCAATGGTCCCGGTATGAGTGATTTTTGTGTTCGCTTACTGGATGAAAAAGGCGAGCCTATAAAAAATATCACAATCACTTATGAATAAAATTAGTTAGCCATCTTATTAAGATATCAATTGTATGCAAATTGAAATTATTATGAAATTAAGAACGAATATAGTGGGCGCAACAGCCCTGTTGACAGTGTTACTGACCGGAACGGTGATGGCACAGGTAGGAAAACCATTTATACATGATCCGTCAACGATTATGGAATGTGAAGGAAAGTACTATACGTTTGGCACAGGCGCCGGCGGATTAATATCTGAAGATGGCTGGACCTGGAACAGTGGTGGTGTAAGACCTGGTGGCGGAGCTGCACCTGATGTGGTGAAAATTGGTGACCGCTATCTGATGGTCTATGGCGCAACTGGGGGCGGCCTGGGCGGCGGACACAATGGAAAAATACTGACGATGTGGAACAAAACGCTTGATCCAAAATCGCCTGATTTTAAATATTCAGAAGCCATTGTTGTTGCTTCATCAAATGGTATGGAAGATAATGATGCCATTGATCCGGGACTTCTGCTGGATCCTACTGACGGACGGTTATGGTTATCATACGGTACTTATTTTGGATTTATCCGCCTGGTAGAACTTGATCCTAAAACAGGTAAGCGTGTGGAAGGAAATAAGGCTTTGGATATAGCAATCGATTGTGAGGCAACAGATCTGATGTACCAGGATGGATGGTATTACCTGCTCGGTACGCATGGAACCTGCTGCGATGGGGCGAATTCCACTTATAATATTGTTGTTGGCCGATCCAGAAAAGTTACCGGTCCTTACCTTGATAATGTGGGAAGAGACATGCTAAAGGGTGGCGGCAAAATGGTACTTGCAGCTGGCGGAAGAGTTAACGGGCCAGGACATTTTGGAAGGGTGATTCTTGGTGATGGCGTACAAAAAATGTCCTGCCATTACGAAGCAGACCTGGATCAAAGTGGCCGTAGCGTATTAGGAATCCGTCCATTGCTATGGAAAAATGGCTGGCCTGTGGGAGGAGATAATTTAAAAGAAGGTACGTATGAAATTGAATCTGAAAGAAGAGGGTATGCGTTAGAGTTAGTAGTTGATTTTACAAGAATGGCAGGTGGCATGCGGGGATTTAACCGGAACAATGATGAGCCAATTAAATCCATTCCATCCCAGGAGTTGAGCGACGTAATTAAAACCTGGCCTACAGGAAATATAGATGTGAGAACAGGTGATTACATGTTTCGCCCCCATCAAAAATGGATGATTACTGCAGTGCCTGATGGCGGCGGATATATAGGTGGCCCATATTATAAAATAGTAATAGCCGGCACTGACAGGGCTTTGGCAGGAACTGCAGCCGCTGAATTAGTAACCGTTCCGGCATTTACCGGTGCACCGGAACAATTGTGGCGCATAGATCAATTGACAGATGGCACTTATAGAATAATGCCTAAAGTAGTTCCAAATTCAACACAACAATTAGCACTGGTATCTTTAGGAGATAGTTCACCAACGCTTGCAGTTTTTGATATGAACAGCGACAATTCAAAATGGAATTTTACGGCGCATTAAAAAACATGTTTAGGAAAGACGCAAGTTTAATTAACTGCGTATTTCGCCTTTTGTTAAAAATATTTTGTGTGCATCGGCAAAATAACCATTGTTCCTTATAAAGCTTATGTCAATAATTGTAACTGGTAAAAGAAGTGTAATCATTCCGAACCTTAATTCTAAAAATATGACTTTCTATTCTCGTATTTCAAATTTGAAATACGAGAATAGACGTTTCATTCAAATAAGACAAAATCGTAAATGGAAAATTTAACTATAATTGTGTTGGTTTTGTAAATGTTAGAATGAGAAACAGGACTTAGCCACTTAAAGCCCTTTAACGCTTTTGGTTAGGCTGGTTCTGGTCTCTTTAACAGGCAATTATTATAACACAACTGGAATTGGGACATTAACTAAAACTAAATTATGAAAAGGAATTCGATTTTTTATTTCATGGCTTTTTTGGCAGGGGCCTTTGTATTTTTTTCTTCCTGTAAACAGAAAGGTACCGATTATAAAAAGGTAATGCAGGATCCACTGCTGTATAATGATGTAGTACATAAATTAAACTATGTTATTATTTATGATATTTTTACACCACCTGTAGCTTCAAGGGTTTTTGCTTACGCAAATCTTGCTGCATATGAAGTATTGGCAAGTGAAGGAACACATTTTTCCTCTTTACAGGGAAAAGTTACCGGCTTAAATAATATACCTACACCAGCACCAGGTGCAAATATAGATTATCCGTTTGCTTCTTTAATTGCATTGATTAAAGTAGGTAACGAACTTACTTTCTCCGGCGATACTATGAAGTTGCTTGCGGATTCAGTAAAGGCACTTGCGCAAGAAAATGGCATGCCCGATGATATGTATCAGACTTCAATAAAATATGGCAGCCAGGTAGCTGATTCAATAATTGCGTGGGGCAAAAAAGATAATTATGGAAAAACGAGAGGCAAAAAATTTACTGTTTCTGATGTTGAAGGGCACTGGTCACCGACACCGCCTGGCTATTTCAGTGCGGTAGAACCTTTATGGTCAACAATAAGATGTATGGTAATGGATTCTGCAAATATGTTTCCACCTCCACCCCCACCAGTCTTTAGTAAAGATACATCCAGCGCTTTTTATAAAATGGCAAAAGATGTAATGCTAACCGTTAATACACTTGATTCTACAAAAAAGTGGATCGCTAATTTTTGGGATTGCAATAGTTTTAAACTTCATTCAGAGGGGCATGCAATGTTTGCCACAAAAGCTATGACACCTCCCGGGCACTGGATGGAAGTAGTTGGAACTATTTCAAAAAACAATAATGCAGATTTTTACAAAACTGCATACGCATACACAGGTGCTGCCATTGGCATGTTTGATGGTTTTATTTGTTGCTGGTTTACAAAATATAAAACGGATGTTTTACGCCCGGAAACATACATAAATAAATACATTGACCAAAGTTGGCAGCCTTATCTTCAAACGCCTCCCTTTCCTGAATATAACAGTGCACATTCAACTATTTCTGCGGCAGCAGCTACTGTTCTTGCTGATATCTTTAAAGACAATACTGCATTTAAAGATTCTTCAGAAAGAGAATGGGGCTGGCCCGACCGTCATTTTAAAACATCAGATGAAGCAGCAGTTGAAGTTTCGTGGAGCAGGTTTTATGGCGGTATACATTACCGGGGTTCTGTACTAAGTGCTTATGACCAGGGAAACAAAATAGGCTCTCTTATCATGAGCAAACTAAATAGTGGAAAAAAGTAGACGGTAAATTAAGTATTTCAATTTGTAAATTAATGTAAGCAATATGAAATATTCTGCGTATGCAATAGGGCTCCCAGATCGGTGTATGGATGAACTTTTTTCTTACTTTGCAAAGTTCCGGAAATTATAATTCATTCTTAGAGGCCTTCCTTCGTGTCCTATTTTGAATTTGACAGAAATTTACAATTAGTTGTAAGTCAAAACTCTTATAGACTTTAAAAAGAAATATTTATAATTATTTCTGATAGGTGTAAAATTCTTTTGGACATACACCGTTGCCTTTTAAATATTTGATTGTAGACTTGTTGATAATGCATAGGCAAAAACATGAATAATACCTGAGCACACAAATTACAAATATCTTCAACCCAATAATTTTTTATTACAAATTTTATCTTGATTCAGATCGTATCAAAATATGCGGTGAACAAAGAAATGGAAACCCCTGAAATTTCCGTTATAATAGATTTTGGAAAATCTCTTTTTCTTTTATACTATTTTTTTTTGTTATTTATTTCTTTGGTTCAAAAGTAAATTTTTAAAGGTCAAAACAAATAAATTATGCCGGGTGCCTTAGAATAATAAAATTTGTACTTAATCCTTTTTTATCGAATTTTACTGCTCC
>JBDSIB010000063.1:0-8557 GCA_039918155.1 Ferruginibacter sp. | reverse complement strand
TGTAAAAAACAGTCGGCACCTGAGGCGCTACTTTTAATCCATTGGTGCTGTCTTGCCTGGTAAGTGGCCTTGGTTGTGTTGGAATATTTTCGGCGGTAATTGGTACAATTTTATCTCCCAATAAGTTTCCGAATAATTTCTGAACATAATAGGACGGAGAACCGTAGCTGTTTAATGCATTATATCCAATCAAATCAGAATCCCATTGCCATGCTTTAGGTGCTGTTGCTGTAGCTGTATTTACATTAACAAATAAGGGTGCATAGCAAGACATAATGATATGGTCCGAATTTCTTTCCATACCAGTCATCCAGGCTGCATCACCCAATGCCGCATTTAAATTTGTTGTTGGTGCACCTTCTCTTGTTGCCCACTCGCCAACAAATATTTTTGGACCCTTGCGGTCGTACTTGTCATATTGAGATGCGTTTTCCCACATCTCCCAGGAGCTGCGGTAATAATGTTCGTCTAGCACTTCGGGCTTTTTGTCTCCCATTACCATTTGAGTAGGATATTGTGCATCGGCAATAGTTGATATAGCATGCAGTGAAGGATATTTTTTTTCTATTGCAGCTCTGAATTGTTTGAACCTTCCATCGTAACTGTTACTTCTGTCGAACCAATCTTCGTTACCTATTTCTACATAAGTAAGTTTGAAGGGTGCCGGATGTCCATCTGCGGCACGTTTAGCGCCCCAGTAAGTATTTACATCGCCCATCACATATTCAATCTCATCCAAAGCGTCTTCAACATAAGGTTTTAAAAGCGGACCAGCATCTATGTGATCTCCGCTCAGAGAATAGCCTGCATAAATACCCAATAGTGGCTCTGCGCCTATATCTTCACACCATTGTAAAAATTCCAGTAGACCCATTCCATCAGAAGCTCTATAGCCCCATGAGCCATTGTGCCCCGGTCTTTCTTCCAGTGGACCTAACGTTGTCTTCCATGGAAAAGCGTCAGTGATCAATGGACCTTCTAAATAATTACCTCCGGGGAAACGTAAGAATTTAGGATTCATATCAGACATCATTTTTATAAGTTCTGGCCGGAAACCATTGGGTTTATTATTGTAAGTAGGAGGGAACAAAGAAACAAGGTTGAAATAATACACACCAACACGGTTTGTTGAAATGACAAACCTGGCATCAGCGGTAGGTTTTACATCAGCCTTTGTTGTAAGTGTTAATGAATATTTTTTCCAATAGATACTTTTTTCCAGGTTTATATTGCCTGTTGCATACACCGTTTTACCATCATTGCTTTCAATGGAAACAGTTATCGGCCCTGCAGTATTATTTTCTATAACCGGAAGAGAAGGAGTAGCTGGTTTTTGCTCCCATGGCCAACGTGGAGGATCTCTGCGATCTGTTCCTTTTATGTAGAAAGATGCATTGTAAGTAGTAGAAGGTTTTACAGGGATACCCCAATAACCAGCATTGGCGACGCCTGCACGGTCGCCGGCTTTTTCTACTGTAAGCCTCAGACAGATTGGCAACGCACCGTTAATAGCATTTCCACGTTCATCAAATGGAATGTGTTCTTCTGCGCCTATTAATTTTATACTTGCATTGGCTCCGGCATCCTGAATTAAACTCCATGCTTCAGGTGTTGTTTTATTGTCTTTAAATATTCTGTTGCGAATTAATTCAGCATATAAACCACCATCATAAGCATGATTGATTTCTTCGGTCATTAAACCATACAGCATTGGGCTAACATTGGCGCCAGGCTTTGCAAAGTCTAAAGTTAAAGTGGGTGTTTGCGCATTAATATGGCCTGAATTAAAAACAGACAAGCTTAAAATCAATAAGCCTGTTTTGAAATTTATTTTACTCATGAAAATTATTTTTTAAATAATAGTATAGTTTATATAATCAGTTTGCTTCTCTTACGTACAAAGCTTTGATATCAACATTTGTAAGACTGTGGTAGTGGCAAAGTTGAAAACCAATACTACCGGTTGCAAAACCAGCATCATGTACCATATCAATTGTCTTTACACCATTTAGCCAGGCTTCAATATGATGACCTTTTGCTTTGATATAGTAATGATTCCAATCATTCTGTTTTACAATTTTTGCTGCAAGTGAGTCTGGAAATTTTTGCACCATATCTCCTCTGCGTTCTTCCCATAATGAACCCCAATATCCTTTGCCCATATCTACCTGGTAACCGGGCGCATTATCAAAACTTGTTGGGTTAATGCGGATGCATACACCAGAATTGGCCATTGAATCACCCACCATTTTTATCATTACATTCAATTCAAAATCGCCGTATGTTTTTTTAGTGTAAGCGTAATGATGAACCTTTTCCTTAAGCATTGAACCATGCATTAGTTTATTGCTTATCTGCCAATACGATGGCTCTAAAGTCCAGTCATCCGCCGATGAAAGTAGGTTTACCCAACCTTTACCAACGGGTTTATCATTCACTAATTTACCTTCCTTTGGAAGCGTATTTTTTAAGGTAGTGTCCTGCTGTGCAAAAACAATATTACCTATAAATATAAAAGCTGTTAAAGCAAAAACTGATTTAAAATTCGTTATAAATTTCATACTATTTCTTATTTAAATATTAACTGTGCAAAATTGAATAAGTTGTTTCTCCATACCGGCCAGGTGTGGCCGCCAGGATATTCTGAGTAAGTATTTTTTATTTTAAGCTGATTCAATTTTTCAACCATCAGCTTTCCATTTTTATAAGCAATGTCTTCAGGGCCGCCTTCTGATATAAAAAAAGTTTTAAGATTACTGTTGATCTTATCGGTATTGTTTTTTAAATAATCGTATTGAGCATCTGCCATGCTGCTCATCATTGGTACTATCCAGCCGGAACTGAATACACCAAGGTTGGCAAACATATCAGTGTTGTTGAGGCCTGTATAAAGCGTATGCATTCCACCAAGTGAAAGCCCTGCCAATGCACGGTTCTCTGCACCTGGCAGTGTTCTGTATTTTTTTTCAACTAATGGTATAATGGCTTTTTTAATTTCTGATTCAAATGCTTTCATAGAACTTTCTATTCCGCCGGAACTAAAACCTCCCGAGCCGATGTTGGCATCCGGCATTACTACAATCATCGGTGTTGCTTTTTTTGCGGCAATCAGGTTGTCAATGATCATATCAGTTTTACCCTGGTTAGCCCAGCCTGTCTGGTCTTCGCCACCGCCATGTAAAATATAGAGCACAGGATATTTTGCAGTTGCATTACTGTCATATCCCGGTGGCGTGTAGATATACATTTCACGCCACGAGCGTGTTACAGAAGAATAATATTTTTTTATTCTCATGTCGCCGTGAGGAACATTGCTCATTGCATAGTAACCGCCTCCGGCAAAAGGTATTTCTATTCCACTGGCCATTCTTCCCATGCCATAAAATGATTGGCTGGCAGGGTCTGCAATGGCTACACCATCTATCAATAATGAATAATAATGAAACCCTTCGCTGATGGAATCTGTCGTAGCTGTCCAGGTGCCATTATCATCTTTCACCATATCATATTTTCTTCCTAAGTCTACCTGTATTTTTTTTGCATCGGGTGCTTTTACATTAAAAATCACACGGCTGTTTGGTAATATTTGTGGGTAGGGAGAGTTGCGGATATTGGTTGTTGCAGGCGCACCTGCAACTGGATATTTTGAAAAAGTGGATTGATCAACGGGTTTAAATAGCATTTGAGAAAACATGTACAAACCATCTTTCCATATTTTAAAATCATGAAAGCCCGGCTCTACAAAATAGATATGCGGAACACTATTTTTTTCTAAGTACAAATGAAGTCTTCTGCTAAAAGACAGCAGTCCATCACTTGCACCGCAGGTAAGATAAAGCAATTTAATTTTTTCTTTTGCTGCATTTATATCAGGTACTAATTCTTCGGGTGTTTTTGTATTTGGGGCAGAAGAAAATCCACCGATCCAGGCAAACTTATCAAGATTACCCAAGCCAAAATTTAATGATTGACCGCCACCCATTGAAAGGCCCGCAATGGCCCGGTGATCCCTATCTGTTAGTACTGAATATTTTTTTTCTATATACGGAATCAAATCGTTGAGCAGGTCTTTTTCAAATGTGGCAAATGCCTGTACTTTTTCAGGTGCCATAATATTGCCTTTTCTACTATCATCCTTTGTTGCCCTGCCATTAGGAAGTACCACGATCATTGGTTCAATTTTTCCATCAGCATAAAGATTGTCCAAAATTATTTGTGGTTTGCCACCATCATACAACCATTCCAGTTCATCACCACCAATGCCATGCAACAAATATAAAACAGGATATTTTTTCTTTTTAGAATAACCGGGCGGCGTATAAACCAAAGCCTTGCGTTTTGTACCAACAGTTTTTGATGTATAGGTAATAGAATCAATCTTACCATGGGGTACCGCACGAACAGTATCAAAGCCAGGAGAGCCGGGCTTAATGGCTTCCTGCGCATTGCTAAACTGGAAACAAAAAAATAATGCTGCAATTATGGTTACAATTTTTTTCATAAAATCTTTTTTATCTTTTTATTTTACTGGTTTTATAATTTGATATTTTCCACTCAGGTGCATCAGGCTAAATAAATACATTAACCCATCAAAATAAAGGTCGAAATAACCATCGCTGTAAGGTTCTAATTTTTCATTCCATACTGCTTTTACAAAATCAATACTATTCTTTTCTTTATTCATGAGAGCAGTTGTTCCCGCTGTTGATACAAGACCAATTGAATGACGCAATTTTTTAACAGGCCCGGCCTGCAAAATAAATTCTGGCTTTGTACCATCAACATTAAACTGGTCGTCGTAATCATCCAATCCTTTAGAGTGAAGAAAATGCTGAAAACGTTTTGCATAATCTTCCTGCCAGGTTTTATCTTTTCCAAACCAAACATAATCCATGGCAATATTCATCGGTACCCGCCAGGAATCATACCTGAAAGCCGGTGGCATCCACTTTGAGTCATGCTTTGCACCATTGAATTCTGTGTAATCATAGTTTAAACCTGTAACCGGATCGCAGGCACGGTGTAAAAATGCACGGGAAGTATCTGCACAATCTTTGTAAAATTGTTCGTGCCCATCTTTAGCGTACAAGGCCCACACTTCCATAAATGCAGGAAGGTGATAAGAAGGATCCGTCCAGTTATAACCATTTCCTTCAGGCACAAAACTTATTTGTTTGTGTTCTGTATTGATGATGTTATGAACATTTCCTGTACCATCTTTTTTCCACATTGCATCTAAAATTCTTCTTGCTTCTGCATAGTAATTTATGCCGGTATTATTTCCCCATCTATTAGAAGCAAATAATAGATCGGTCACAAAATAAAGTTCTCCATCCGAAGCCGAACCGGGAGAGTTTTGCTTCATGGTTACCGGGTTAAAACTCCAGGCAAAATAGCCTTCTCTTGGTCCGTCCTGGTGCTGTACATATTTTTTTGCCCACCGCCATATTTTATCAAAAACCACTTTCTTGTCTAACTGCACAGCCACCATCATTCCGTAAGAAAGACCTTCTGTTCTTGCATCTTTATTTTTTACATCAGATACATAAGCCATAGAATCTTCTACTTCAAAATAAACATGATTGGGGCCTTCAAAAACATCGTAATAAGCCTGTTGTACTTTTTTATCAATGTCTTCTTTACTGTACCCTGCTTCAGCAAAAAGATTACGGTACTTACCGCTGTAAAATGCAGCATTAGATTTAACTGCTTTATTTTTCTTTTGGCCAAAAACGGTTGATGACGGTAATAAAAAAAGTACTGCAAGCAAGGGCAATAGTCGATTCATTGAGTTTCTAATAATGATTTTGATATTCATATCCTTATTTAAAAAGTAATGCTGCATATTGTTGTAAATCTCTTCTCCACGTTAGCCACTCATGGCCTGTGCCTGGTGATTGGTAAAACACATGTTTGATACCTTGCTTATCCAGCATTTCTCTAAAAGCACCAACGGAACCGGGAAAAGGCCTTGGCTCTTTAGTACCAAGGCCTAACCAAAATACTTTAAACTGCTTATTAACCATTGCACCATCTTTAAATTTACCATCCAAAAAAATTGCAGGGTCCACGGCATCTTCACTCGGGTAATTTGATGTGCCGCTAAAGCCACCGTAAGCTGCAAACTTATCAAGGTTATTCATTACGATACGCATTGTTTGATTAGCGCCCATAGATAAACCGGCGATTGCTCTTTGTTCCCGATTTGCAACTGTTCGGAACTTTGCATCAATCATTGGAATGATCTCTTTTATCATCACTTCTTCAAAAATAGATTCGGGCCTTTTTTTATTATCTGCCGAAACATCTTGCGGCGCATATGCATAACCGTTATCAATTACAATAATCATTGGTACGGCTTTTTTTTCTGCAATCAAATTATCAAGAATAAGATTCGCTTTTCCCTGAACGGCCCATCCGGTTTCATCTTCAAAACTGCCATGCTGTAAATAGAGAACCGGATAACGTGTTTTGGAATCTTTAAGATAATCGGGTGGTGTATAAACAAAGCAGCGCCTGAAGGAATTTGTAAGTTTTGAAAAATAGATATTTTCACTAACCAATCCGTGTGGTACATTTTTAAGTTCATAAAAATCACGGTCCGAAGCCGGAACTTCAATTCCGCTTCCTGTGCGGCCGGCACCATAAAAGGTTTGACTACCCGGATCAGGTACAGATGCGCCATCAATATTTAATTGATAGTAATGAAATCCTTCATCCTGCGGTAAAGATTCTCCTGTCCAAACTCCTTTATCATCTTTTACCAGGTCATATTTTTTTCCACCAATATCAAGTTGCACTTTTAATGCTTGCGGTGCGGCAATATTGGTACGTACCCTGTTTTCAGAATTAACCTGCGGAAATAATTTTCCTGGTTGATTTGTTGCTGCTGGTTTAAAATCTTCAATAGCAGTATTGGGTTGTGCGTAAATGAAATTACAGCTAACGACCAATGCCGGCACCAGCATACTCTTTAAGTATTTCAAAAAAGATATTTTCATACTCAGGTAATTAGTATTAATTGTTTAGATCTTTTGTATTAATCTTTAAATAATAAGGGAGCCATCTGGTAAAGGCTACGACGCCATGATTGGAATTCGTGTGCTGTACCCTGAGAAATATAAGTAGCAACATTAAAACCAGCCGCTTTTAAATCAGCTTCAACTTTTGGAAGCGCATCAGCCCCACGGGTTTCTTTGCTACCATAGCTTATAAACATAAGTTTTGGTTTGTTTTTGCCTTCCAGTTCTTTTATATTATAGTTACCGCCACTCAATAATCCCCAGTAAGCAAAAACGTCTGGCTTATCTAATGTAATCGAGTGTGTTTCCATGCCACCCATTGAAAGACCTGCCATAGCACGACCGTCTCTTTTGGCAATAGTACGGAAGTGTGAATCAACGTATGGTATCAATTCATCTAACAATACAGTTTGAAAACCATTATCAAGCATCCCTTTAGGTGGGCCAGCAGGAGCAGGTGTAGCATTTGCAGGAGTGGCGGCCGCAGCAGGACGGGGACCACCAGGTCTACCGCCACTATTGGTCATACCATAAGTCATTACAACTATAAAAGGTTTTATTCTACCTTCTGCTATCATGTTATCCATTATCAGGTTAGCCCGGCCTTGAACACCCCATGTAGTCTCATTTTCACCCCAACCATGTTGCAGGTATAGTACAGGGTATTTCTTCTTGCCTTCTTCATAACCAGGAGGAGTGTAAACAAATGCAGCCCGGGAGGTGTTGGTGCTTTTTGAAGGAAATAATATTTGTTGCATATTTCCGTGCGGCACATCTTTAAGTGCATAAAAATCCTGGTCTTTAGCAGGTATCTCGATGCCACTTTCCCAACGTTGTGAGCCATAGAAAAATCCTGTTCCCGGATCATTAAATGTTCCTCCATCTATGTTAATATGGTAATAGTGGAATCCTTCATCCATTGGCCCTGCGGTGGTGCCAACAAAATAACCACTATCCGCTTTGGCAAGCTTTGTTCCTCCCTGGCCGCCAAGGCCAAGACTCACCCGAACACTATCAGCATTTGGCGCATATATTTTAAACCTGGCATACCCCTGGGAATTTACCTGTGGATATTGCTGAAACGGCTGGTTAAAAGAAGAAGGTTTGAAATCTTCCATAACACCGGGCTGAGCGGTGTTGGGTTGTGCAATTGATGCAGTAGCTAATAAGGCCACGCAACAACTTAAGATTACTTTTTTCATATACAAGTGTTTGTTTTTAAAATAATAATTATTCTCTTTATTTATTTTTTCGGATGATATCTTAAAAACCACTTTGGATTTTGCAGAGTATCTCCATGATATTAATTAATCCATTTATTGTTTTTCATCCAGGCAAATAATGGCTCTATCCATTCTTTGTGTTTAAAAATAAAACCATGGCCGCCTTTAGGATAAATATGCATTTCGGCAGCTACCTTATGATGCCTTAACGCCTCATAAAAATCAATACTGTTATCTACATCCACTACATTATCATCACCAGCATGAGTAAGAAAGGTTGGGGGAGTGGCAGAATCTACCTGTAACTCATTT
>JBDSIB010000062.1:0-19912 GCA_039918155.1 Ferruginibacter sp. | reverse complement strand
GGCAGAGCGGGTGTTTGTTAGGCACCGGGTTAAAAGTTCAAATCTTTTTTCATCCTCAAAAGGGAGAGTTGACAGAGCGGTAATGTAATGGTTTGCTAAACCATCATCGTTCATTCGGTGCAGAGGTTCGAATCCTTTACTCTCCGCAATTGTTTGACGCAGATAAATTCGATAACCTGCCTGCCGATAGGCAAGTGAGGAAATAGGAATCAATCAAAAGATCTGTGCAAATAAAATGGACGAAT
Organism: Ferruginibacter sp.; assembly: GCA_039918155.1. GTDB lineage: Bacteria > Bacteroidota > Bacteroidia > Chitinophagales > Chitinophagaceae > Ferruginibacter. The sequence continues at coordinate 19,667 of JBDSIB010000062.1, read as the reverse complement.
AACTCAATGGTAGAGTGCCGGTCTGAAGAGCCGGTAGTGCAAATTCGACTCTTGCTTTGTCCACAAAATTTATCAATGCCAGTGGTATCGATAGAGAAAAAAATATTTAAAAAAAATAAAAATAAAAACAATGGCACCGGTAATTATGGCTGTATTGCTGATAAGATTTTTAATTTGGGTAATACCCAAAGCAGAAAACTATTTTCAAAAATTATACAGCCAGTTAAAACAAAAGATAACAGGTAAAAAAAATGCTTCCTTTTTTGAATCAAATTACATAGAAGTAAAAGCATTTTATGTAAGGGAGTATCGCACCACACCTTGTATTAGTTTTATAAATAACCTGGATGTAACCAAAGCGTATGAGTATGTTAATAAGGGTGAGGCTGGAAAAGTATTGGCTATTTACCAACGTAATTATTATAGTTGGCAACACCAACGCAAAGAGTTTAGCACTACTATCTTTAAGTTGAGTAACAAAGTGTTGATAGAGTTGGGAGATGATTATGCAGAAGTATTGTTTACCAATAATAATTATGATTACGCCAACAACCTGATAGATGTATTTGCTGAGTTTAAAGCACCAGAAAAAGAAATGGCATTTGAAATAAATATTATTACGCAAACCAGTGCAGGACTTGATCTAAAGCAATTGGAAATAAAACCTACCGCATTGGATATTGATATGTATTACAACGATGATTTTAAACCGATAGATGAGATTATAAAAGAGCGTTTGGAAAAAGAAAATGACAAGGGTATTATTTTATTGCACGGGTTACCAGGCACGGGCAAAACAACTTACTTACGTCATTTAATTGGCAGTATTAAAAAAAGGGTATTGTTTGTTGCGCCAAGTGTGGCCAGTAATTTAATGAATCCTGAATTCATTGATCTGTTGATCGACAATCCGAATGCAGTAGTAATAATTGAAGATGCTGAAAACATCATCATGGATAGAAAATTCAGCAGCAATAGCAGCGTAAGTAATTTGTTGAACATCAGTGATGGCTTGCTGAGTGATTGCCTGAATGTGCAGATCATTTGCACTTTTAACAGTGAGTTGCACATGGTAGATAGCGCCCTGTTGCGGAAAGGAAGATTGATCGCAAAATATGAGTTCAATAAACTGAATACAAAAAAGGCACAGCGTTTAAGTGATCATTTAGGTTTTGAAAATACCATTACAAAATCAATGACCATTGCTGAAATAACAAACCCGGATGATATGGAGGTAGAAAAATCAGCCATGCAGGTAATGGGTTTTAGAAGAGAAGAAGTACTGAATTAAAATATTGTTGATGAAGTATTATCAACGCAAAAGCTTGCTTCACGGCAAGACTGGTATTATCCTTTAATAAGCAAACCAGGCCAGTGTTTTAAAAGCACGGCAGTGCAGACGTAATAACTTTCTGTATGCTTTTGTAAAAGAAGATATGCCAGCGCACATTGTGTGTCGAAGGTTCGATTCCTTCTCCGATACGAACGGATAGCTCAGTTGGTAGAGCAACAATCAAAGGTTGCAGGTTCGATTCCTGCCCGGCTAATAACCGGAAGTTCAACTGGTAGAACACTACACTGTCACTGTAGAGAGAAGCGCACACTTCTTTAAAAATGTGCATCAAATTAAAGCTGCAGTTACCGCTGTTGCTGCTTGTTGCAAAACAAAAAAGCAAAACCAGAAATCTGCCAGAAGGTTGAAATATATATAATGAATGTGATCGCACTTCGGTAATAATAATTCATTACAAAGAGGTAATGAAAAAGGTATTGCAGCACTGTAGATGATGAACATTATTGAAAGCAACTTCCGCAAGCCACTGGTGGCGGTAGCTTCAGCTTTATTAAAATTATTTTTAAAAAATATTAAATAAACAAAAAATGAAAAGGGTAAAAGTAAACGCATATCAAAAAGCGTTGGTATTTAAAAATGGAGAATATGTAAAAATGTTAGCCGAAGGAAAGTATTGGTTTAGTTTTGGTGAGCACGCATTCATGTATGATATTACTAAGCCATTTACTGCGCCAATAGAATTGAACATTTTGTTGCAGGATGCTGCCTTGGCAAATGCATTGCAGGTAATAGAAGTAAAAGACAATGAAATTGCTTTGCAGTATGAAAATGGTTTCTTAAAAAATGTATTGACCGCAGGTCGTTATACTTTCTGGAAATCTGTTATCAATTACGAATTTGTGATCGCCGATATCAGCAAAATAGAGATCACTGAAAATATAAGCCGGGCAACTTTGCAAAACAAAATGGTAGCGCCTTATGTACGTACCTACACTGTAGAGAACTACGAAAAAGCGATATTGTTTGTAGATGGAAGATTTGTGCAAACTTTGCCAGCCGGTGTTTACAGCTGGTGGAAGAACAGTATAACCATTGTAATTGGAAAAGCAGATACCCGTATGCAGCAGATAGAAATAAACGGCCAGGAAATATTGACCAAAGACAAAGCTGCATTGCGTATCAACGGTTATGCTCAGTACAAAGTGATGGATGTAGAAAAAGCTTTGTTGCAAAACAAAGATTACGAACGTCAGTTGTATGTCGCATTTCAGTTGGCCTTGCGGGAGTATGTTGGTGTGTTGGGTTTTGATGAATTATTGGAGAAAAAAGAAACCATCGTTCCATTCATTTTGGAAGCAGTAAAAACTGCTGCTGAAGCATTGGGTGTGGCGGTAAACAGTTTCGGTATCCGTGATATCATTTTGCCAGGTGATGTAAAAGAGATCATGAACAAAGTGTTGGTAGCAGAAAAAAATGCACAGGCCAACAGCATCATGCGGCGTGAGGAAACTGCAAGCACAAGAAGTTTGTTGAACACTGCAAAATTGATGGAAGACAATACCATGTTGTGGAAATTGAAAGAGATGGAATACGTTGAAAAAATTGCCGACAAAATCAGCAACATCAGCGTAAGTGGTAATGGCGCATTGATAGAACAGTTGAAACAGATATTTGTAGCGCAGAAATAATGAATTGCCCCAGCCTTTAGGCTGGGGACAATTTATAAAAATCAGAATGGCTTTAGCCATCAATATTTTTTGGTTACAAGCAGCAGAGCATTGGTCATCATCGTTGTGTCACTCACTTGTACGGCAGATCATTATTCAACTTTTAACGAAGCAATTAAATTAAAAATTAAACCCACTTTGTGGTTCCAAAAAAATTAAAATGAGTAAATTAAAATTAACCGGAAAACAGATCCGTGCCATTGGCTACGAAGAAGGACCGGTGGTAAGTGTGGCGATGCATACAATGAGCACACACTTTAAACACAATACTGAAGAAGAAGCTTTGCAGATATTAAAAGATGTATTGGCTGCGCCGGAAAATTATTTAGCAGATGAAATGTTGAATAAAATTGCAGAAAAATTAATTGAACCTGTAATAGAAGAAACAAAAGAAATTCCGCTGAATGAAATTGGTGTGGCATACAACGTATTTGGTGCAAAGCATATTGAAGAAGGTGCATTGCTGCAAATGCAGACTGCAGTAAAACTACCAGTGGCGGTGGCCGGTGCTTTAATGCCAGATGCACACCAGGGTTATGGCTTGCCGATCGGTGGCGTATTGGCAACAGACAATGCAATTATTCCTTATGCCGTTGGTGTAGATATTGGTTGTAGAATGTGCCTGAGTGTTTTTGCAATTGACCCGGAAGAATTGAAAAAAAGAGAAGCGTATTTTCAAAGAGAACTGGTGGCAAATACTTTGTTCGGTGCCGGAAGAGAATTCAGCAAGCAAGAGGTTTTTACGGCAGCATCTGCAGTAGAGATTTTTGACAGAAAAGAATTCAAGGAGATTTCTTTTCTAAATGGCTTGCAAAGCAAGGCCATGAAGCAGTTGGGCTCTTCCGGAAGTGGTAACCATTTTGTAGAGTTTGGTAAAGTAGAAATCACAGATGCCGATAACCCGATGAAATTACCGCTTGGAAATTATATTGGTTTATTATCTCATAGCGGAAGCCGTGGAATGGGGGCAAACATAGCCAATCATTACACCAGGATCGCAATGGAAAAAACGGTGTTGCCAAAAGAAGCTAAACATTTGGCCTGGATGAATCTGGATACCGAAGAAGGCATGGAATACTGGCTGGCAATGAATTTGGCAGGTGATTATGCAAGTGCCTGTCACCATACTATTCATGCAAAAATTGCAAAAGCGATTGGTGAAAAACCAATTGTAATGATTGAGAATCATCACAATTTTGCGTGGAAAGAAATGTGGGAAGGCAAAGAAGTAATTGTGCATCGTAAAGGTGCGACACCGGCAGATAAAAATGTGCTGGGCATTATTCCGGGAAGTATGACGGCGCCGGGTTTTATTGTAAAAGGTAAAGGTGAATCTGCTTCTTTAAATTCTGCATCTCATGGTGCCGGTAGAAAAATGAGTCGTAGCAAAGCCCTGGCAAATATTACGCATGAAGCTTTAAAAAATGAATTGAAAGAACATGGCGTAAAGCTGATAGGTGGCGGACTTGATGAAGCGCCCTTTGCATACAAGGATATTAATGAAGTGATGCAAAGCCAGACAAAACTGGTAGATATACTTGGAAAATTTTATCCAATGATCGTACAGATGGATGGAACTTCTGCGAAAACTTTTGGAAAGAAAAAACGAAAGGGAGATAGAGAAATTAGCGGCGAATAATTGTTTGTGAAAATTGCCTGGCATTAGCCGGGCAATTATTTTATAGTCATCCTTACTAATTCACAATGCTTTTTTACCCATCAATAAAATCCAGTATTTTTACTGATAACTAAATATCAACTATGCAGGCAGAGATGGATGAAGTAAAAGCTGTTTTTCAGTCTTTTAAAAAAGAGGAGATAATTGCGATGGATAAATTACCACAGGCGGGTAGTGAGCGACATTATTATCGCATTCATACGGCCGGGAAAACATTTATTGTTACGTACGGCGCTAATATTAAAGAGAACGAATCTTTTATTTATTTCTCAGATCTTTTTAAATCTAAAAAACTTTCAACGCCTGAAATTTTTTACACAAGTAATGATAAGAAAATTTATGTACAGGAAGATTTTGGCGATACTTCTTTATTAAACATTCTGGAAGCAACAGGCTACACCGATGAAGTATATGGGTTGTATAAAAAAAGTTTATCTGCACTTGCAACGCTGCAGGTAAAAGGCGATGAAGGACTCGATTACTCCAAATGCCTTACCAATGCAGTGTTTGGAAAGCAAGCGCTGATGGCGGATTTGCTGTATTTTAAATATTATTTTCTTGATGCTTTGCGTAGGCCTTACGATAAGCAAAAACTGATAGATGATTTTGAAGCGCTGAGTAATTATCTTTCTCATACAGAATATAAATACTTTATGTTTCGTGATTTTCAGAGCAGGAACATAATGGTAACGGATGATAAAGAAGTTCATTTTATAGATTACCAGGGCGGTATGAAAGGAGCACCGCAATATGATGTTGCCTCGTTGCTTTCACAAGCACGTGCGGATCTTCCCGATACCTGGAAACAAAAATTATTGGACGATTATATTGACGCATTCGAAACAACAGTTGAAAGTAAAGTGAATCGCCCGGTTTTTAAAGCACAATATAATGGATACGTTTTGCTGCGTATGTTGCAGGTACTTGGTGCTTATGGCTTTCGTGGTTTGTTTGAACGCAAGGCGCATTTCTTAACCAGCATTCCGCTGGCACTTAATAACCTGAAAGGTTTTTTTAGTACACAACGTATTGGCATATCTGTTCCTGAGTTTGAAAAGGTTTTGGAATTGTGCATCAGCGATGAAGTGATAGCAGAATTCACACCAGTGCAGGCTACAGTAGATACGCCATTGACAGTGACCATAAAAAGTTTTTCTTTTATAAAAACAGGTTATCCGAAAGATGAAACAAAAAATGGCGGCGGATTTGTTTTTGATATGAGAGGAATATTAAACCCAGGCAGGTTTAACGACTATAAACATTTATCAGGCCTTGATAAACCTGTGATAGATTTTCTGGAGCAGCAAACAAAAATGCCTGAATTTATGAATGCTGTTTATGGCGTAGTGGATATAAGCGTGGAAGACTATATCAAGCGTGGGTTTGAACATCTTACCATTAATTTTGGTTGCACTGGTGGTCAACATAGAAGTGTATATGCCGCCGAAGCTTTGGCCAGGCATTTAAGAAATAAATTTAAAGTAAAGATTTTGTTGGAGCATGCGAATAGGGAGAATTGGAAAAAGCCCCTGACCCCTGAAGGGGAACCTAAACTTTAAAGTGTAAAAGGTTGATCAAAGTTTGCAAAAGATGAAAGCTGATAATACTAATATGCATTTTGGGGCGTCGCATTTAATTTTTAAAAGGGCTGAAGAGTTAAGAAAGTTTTCGACTCATGAAGAAGAAATTGTTTGGGGATATTTAAAAGGAAATCAACTGGGGGTAAAATTCAGGCGGCAACACCCGTTGCTATTTTACATTGCGGACTTTTATTGCCACACTTTAAAATTAGTTATTGAAATTGATGGTTCTGTTCATAATAAAGAGGATGTAAAAATAACTGATGCAATACGGCAGAAAGAAATTGAAGATTTAGGGATAAAGGTTATAAGATTTAGTAATAAACAAGTAAGAAATTCATCAGAAAATATAGTGAAAAAGATAATGGAGACAATAACAGAACTTCAAAGTACCAAAGACCAAAGCTCCCCTTCAGGGGCGGGGGGGCTCCATGCTATCATCTTCTCCGCCGGTCTCGGTACCCGCTTTAAACCCTGGACAGACGATAATCCTAAGGCATTGGCAATTGTAAACGGCAAATCTTTATTGCAAAGAAATATTGAATACCTGCAGCAATATAATATTTATGATGTGGTGGTGAATGTGCATCATTTTCCGCAACAGATCATTGATGCTATAAATGAAAACAAGGGTTGGGGTAGTAATGTAATTATTAGTGATGAGAGCAATGAAGTGCTGGAAACTGGTGGAGGATTATTGAAAGCAAAATCTTTACTGGAAAAAGAAGATTTTTTTATTTCTTTAAATGTTGATGTACTTACCGATTTGGATATAAATGAGCTGATTGCTTTTCATCAAGAAAAAAAAGCTTTGATATCTTTTGGGGTAACAGAAAGAAAAACCTCCCGGAATATTTTATTGGATGATGAAGGCAGAATGTGTGGCTGGAAAAATAATACTACTGGTGAAGAAAAAATTAGAATTGCAAAAGATAACCTACAACCGTTTGCATATAGCTGTGTGGTAGTTTATAATAAAGAAGTATTCAATAAAATAAAACAAAGCGGTAAGTTTTCTATTATGGATACTTATCTTGATCTGGCAGCTGATAATTTAATAATGGGCTATAATCACACTGGTGATAAATGGGTAGATGTGGGCCGGCCGGAAAGTGTAGCCATTGCAGAAAATTTATTTGCTTAAAAATAATAAAAGAAAAGACGCAGATCAATCTGCGCCTTTTTATAAAAATTTAATTTATCTTTTTCTAATTCTTGGTTTCAAACAATTCTTTCTTGTCAACAACTTTTACTTGTAGGCCGTTTTTTAATGTTTTACTCACCACATCATAAGGGCCTGTAATTACTTCATCACCGGCTTTTAAACCACTTGTGATCTCGATGTAATTTATATCCTGTATGCCGGTTGTTACTTTTACTTTGGTTACTTTATTATCCGCACCTTTTACAAATACTACTACATCCAGATCATCTATAGAGTTAGCAGGAGTTGTGGTATTATTTGCAGATGGATCTACTGCTTTTTTAGAACCTTTTGTGCTGTCATTTTTATCTCTCGTGGTTACTGCGTTGATAGGTACACTCAGTACATTTACTTTTGTTTTGGTTTGTATATCAGCGCTGGCGCTCATTCCCGGGCGGAAAGGAAAACTTCCCTTGCCTAAAAGATCCCTATAGCTGGCAGGATCTAAACGGATATACACTTTATATTGAGTAACGTCTGTACTTGTATTTGCTAAAACACTTTCAGAAGCAGCACCGTTATTGCTGCTGGCGATTTGTGTAACATAGCCTTTAAATTTGCGGTCGCTGTAGGCATCAATTGTAATAACCGCACTATCACCCAGCTTTACTTTTGGTACGTCATTCTCACCAACATCTACACGGATCTCTATTTTAGACATATCAGCGATACGCAACATTTCGGTACCAACGTTAAAACTGTTGCCGGCTACTTTTTCACCTTTTTTTACACTTAATAAACTTACTACGCCATCCATGGGTGCAGTAATGGCAGTACGACCAAGATCGGTATTAGCTTTGGCAAGATTTTCACGGGCGCTTTGTACGCTGGCCTGCCCACCACGAATGCCTGCCACAGCTGCATTGTAATTAGCTTTGGCAGTTTTATAATTTGCATCTGCTACATTAAATTCACTCTGGCTTATTACCTTATCAGTGTAAAGACTTTTCTGCATATCGTAGGTGCGCTGCGCCTGTTCCTGCTGCGCCTTAAGTGCGTCTAAAGATGCCTGTGAGTTAGCTACCTGCGCCTGACTTTGCACTACACCACTTGCTGCCTGGTTGCGTTGAATATTATATACATCTGCATAAATACGTGCCAGCAACTGACCTTTTTTTACAGTGTCTCCTTCTGCTACAGTAAGCTCGGTAATTTCACCACTGATGTCCGGGCTTATTTTTACTTCCACTTCCGGGTATATTTTACCTGTGGCATTCACTACTTCTATGATAGTACGCTGCTGTATTTTTTCGGATGTTACTTTTGTACCTTCTTCTTTGCCAAATACGCCCATTTTAGAAAGCACTACAAGCAATACTAAAAGTATTCCAACGCTTATTAAGATCCATTTTGTTTGTTTACTCATAATCTTTTTATTTTTTTATCAGCATTTTTATTTGCTGCTTTATAACCTTTCCTATTTTTTATAAACACTCTATTATTGTTCATGTATGCACTTTTGCCTGGTGGCTGCCCGATGGAAGCGGCATGCCGAGGAACGAGGCATACAGCGTACAGCGGGAACAAATGCTAATATTGGTATATGGCTTACAGCCCAACATCTTTTTTGCATTATAATTTTAAGCCTAATCCTTTATAGTACTCAAGCACTTTCATTTTAAAAACATAATCAAACTGGTTTAACGTGTATTCCAGTTTTGACCTTAATAAATTATTCTGCGTTGTAAGAAGATCGTAAGTGCCCAACATACCGATAGTAAAACGCTTATTTGCAAAATCATACGTTTGCTGATTAGAGATCACAGATTTTTCGCTTGCATTAAATTTTTCGAGGGCAATTACTGCTGCATTATATGCTGAATAAATATTTTGTTTTAAAGTTTGATCATCCAGTTTTTTCTGCAACTGCAAAGAGCTTATGTCCAGCTTACTTCTTTCCCAATTAGTGCGTAGGCTACCACCATTAAAAATGGGAACATTTACGCTAAGCCCGAAAGCCTGGCGGAAATTATCGCTTAACTGGTTGGGGAAATTACGATTTTTAAAATCTGGTTTAAACTGGTAAGAATAAACATTATAAGAAGTACCACCCACATTAACGGTTGCACCGGGAACAGTGGAAATGGATTGGGTGCCGCCAGTAACTATCTGCGATTGATTATTATAGTTACTACCCAGGCTTCCATACAAACTGAAAGTTGGATACATGGCACCTTTTGCAGCGTCAGCGCTTTTTTCCGCTGCTTTTATTTTAAAACTATCATATACTTGCTGCGGCTGGTTAGCCAATGCAAGCCGGTAAACATCTGCTGGCTGCATTTCTGCTATGGGCTCAATCGGTATTGATTCTATTGGTGGCGTGTCTACATCAAATGGCACATCAGCCGGTATACTCATATAAGTTTTAAGAGAAAGAATTGCCTGCGTTACATTTCCTTTGGCGGTAATATAACTTACACTATCGGTTGCCAATTGTGCTTCCAGTTGCGATGCGTTAAGCTCTGGCAGAGATCCTGCTTTTACTAATTTTTGGGTATTGCTCAGTTGTGCCTGTGTTTGCTGCACCTGTACTGAGGCAATCTCTTGCTGCTGCAATGCAAGCAATATTTGTAAATAAGCGTTTGCGGCGTTTAATGCAATATCGTTTTTGCTTTTTTCTACGTTGGCTTTTGAGGCCTGTAACTCCCACTGGCTGGCAGCAATGATATTTCGCTTGCTGTAAAAATTAAATATTTCTGCACTGCTTTGCAATTGCAAACCGGCAGAAAGATAAGTTTGGGTAATGCGGCTAAAGGAGGTAGGATCCTGGTTACTACCACTATTTAAACCAGTATTACCGCTGAAAGACAGCGAAGGATACTGCGATAGCTTATTCTGGTTATAAATAAGTGCAGAAACTTTTGCCTGTACATCAGAAAGCTTTACACCTATATTATTTGCCATGGCATAATCTACAATGGTACGCAGGTTCCACTTTTGCTGTGCTGTACCAAACTTTACGGCCATACAAAACGGAAGGGCTAATAGAAATATTTTTTTAGGCATTCGCAAATTTATTGTTTGTTTCTGTATATAAGAAATTGAAATTTGTCGAAGGGGAGTATTCTTTATATAGCCGGTAAATGCTCTAGGTGTTTACGAATGCATAAAGTTTATGGAATAAATACCTTATTGTATAATATTTGATGCTGCTTCTTCACCTGTATTTATAGCTCCTTCCATAAAACCCTGCCAGTCTGCAAGGTGTTCTCCGGCAAAATGTGTATTTAAAAATGGCTGCTGCAACTGCGGTCTTATAATAAACCACTGTCCGACGCCATACAATGCATAAGCGCCCCGGGAATACATATCCTGCCCCCAATAATAATTTTGCTGCTTAGCAATAAGGTTTTTTATAGGCCCAAAAAATGGATCAAGGCATTCGGAAATTTCCTGTGCTGCTCTTTTTTCGCTGTAATCGGCATTCAGTAAAGCCTTATCGCCAATGCTGTAAGAGATTAATGCGCCGGCGTTGCCAGGTTGATTTTTGGTAGCATGATAAAAATAATGCGGTGATTGATCCGTAATAAGATCAAAGCTTTCATCTTTCCAGAATCTTTTATTAAAAACAAAAGCTCTTTTATTAATACGGGCATATTGCAGGGCATTGATGGCATTTTTATGGCCCTCGGGAAGACCAGGGCTCCAGTTTATTTTTTGTAAAGCAAATGTGGGAGCAGTGCAGATGATTTTATCAGCTTTAAAACTTTTGCCGTTGCTGCATCTTACTTCCACATTGTTGCTTTGTATAATATCAGTTACTGTATGACTGAGATAAATATTTTCTGCACCAATTTTTTTAACCAGGCCTTCTGCCAGTTTTATATTGCCGCCTCTTATTTTATAATCCATTTCATTTTTAGGACTACTTTCTGCATATTCAGCCAGGGCTGCAAAAGCAGATACATGTCTTATGCTTTCGCCAAAATCTGTACTGTCCAGCAATTCCCTTATTTCCAGGTCACGATCATCACAGCCATTGTTCACTAAATAGCGCCACCAATCGTATTGATCCAAAGCTTTTTTATCTTCTTCACTCAATTGCGGATAGGCTTTAATGATGTTATCAAATTTCTGTTTCCACGCAGGGCTATAATCCCATTTATTTTTAGGGAAATATTGATTTTTATAAATAAGATGCGTGTCCATCTGGTTATTATCAAGTGTAAGTTTCATTTCATCACAAAATTCACGGATACGGGTATGCGAAGCACCTACCCATTCGCCACCCAGTTCAACCACAAGATTATTTGTTATTTGCTGAGAAAAAACCCTGCCACCAAACCTGTTGCGGCTTTCAAGAATTATAAAAGGGATATTTTTTTGTTTTAACTGGTAAGCTGCTGCAAGGCCAGCCAAACCAGCACCAATAATGATAACAGAAGCATCTTTATTTTTTTTGCTGAATGCTGACGCAAGGGAAGGAAGTGAAAGTGCAAAGGTAGCTAAGGTGGCCTGCGTTATAAATTCTCTACGTTTCATAATATTATTTTTTCAAAACTAAATGTTAGTAGTAAAAGTTCATATACGCAGATAGGGGTATATTTATCAAATAAAAAGGTTCAATGAAATTTAATTTCAGACTGATTTATTTAAAGGGAAAATTTACATGCAAAGAAAAATTGTAATTCATATTCTGCAACTCATTGTAGTATTTACGTGGAGCAATATTAGCGCCCAGCAAAAATGGGAAAATGTAGATCGATTTTTTCAGCCATTGCCCGATGAATTTCATGTGTACAGAACGACTGAGAAATTAGACGGCAGCCCGTTTATTGCTTACTATGCAGAGGCAAAGCTTAAAGATAAAAAATTAGATTTTACCGTAGATACCGGCAGCAACAGAAGGCTTACGCCAAAACAATTTTATGAAAAAGATGGCCAGCCATTACTGGTAATGAACTGCACTTTCTTTTCTTTTGAAACAAACAAAAGTGTAAACGTAGTAGTGAAAGACGGAAAGATGGTTGCATATAATAATGAAACCATTGTTGGCAGAGGGAAAGATACTTTTACCTACACGCATCCATTCATCTCTGCCATCGGTATTGATAAAAAGCGAAATGCAGATGTGGCCTGGCTGTACGCCGATCCTTCTCAAAAATATCCGTATGCATCACAGAAGAGTCTTCCTGCAATTAAAGATTCAGTCAAAGGATTTGATTTTGAGTATGCTTTAAATAACACAAGTATTGTTGCCGGAAGTTATCATGGAAAAAGTTATTTAGAACCTTCTTTAAAAAAATGGAAAATGCAAACCGCATTTGGCGGTGGGCCGGTGCTATTACAAAATGGCGAAATAAAAGTGACCAATAATGAAGAGCGTAAATTTCCCGGCAAAGGAATTAATGATAAACACCCACGTACCTGTATTGGCTATACAAATGATGGCAGAATAATAATGATGGCGATAGAAGGAAGATTTCCGAATATTGCCGAAGGTGCCACACTTACGCAGGAAGCACAACTTTTAAAAGACCTGGGTTGTGTAGAAGCGCTTAACCTTGATGGCGGTGGCAGCAGTTGCATGCTTATAAACGGAATACAAACCATTAAACCAAGTGATAAAGGAATTGAAAGGGCGGTGCCGGCAGTGTTTATAATTAAATAATCAACTCATCTTCTCAAAAGCCTGTTCCAGATCTGCTATTAAATAATCAGGATCTTCCAAACCTACATAAAACCTCAGCATCCTGTGGTCGGGATCCTTTGCATTAAAATCAGCCCGTTTAATCGTGGAACATCTGGCCATTATCAGCGACTCGTGCCCTCCCCAACTAACGGCCATGTATACATGTTTAAGTCCTTCGCAAAAAATTTCTATTTGTAAAACGGTATCTGCTTTTATTATAAACGTAAGCAAGCCACAGGCGCCTTTCATTTGCTGCTTTGCCAATTCGTATTGCGGAAAATCTTCATCAAAAGTAAAGATCACTTTCTCTACTTTGGGATGCTGTTTTAAAAATGCTACAACCTTTTTTGTGGAATGTGTGATGTGCTCCAGCCTGATAGGTAAGGTACGCAAACCACGTATGAGCAACCATGCGCTCAATGGCTGAATGCCGCTGCCGATGTTCATGTACTCACTATTAAAAATGCGGTTGATCATCTCTTTACTGCCGCTTAACACGCCGGCAACTGTATCGCCATGGCCTCCAATATATTTTGTGGCAGACTGTATCGCAATATCAATTCCCATTACTATCGGCTGCTGGTAAAGTGGCGTACAATAACTGTTATCACAAATTGTCATAATACCTTCTGCTTTTGCAAGCTCTGCTACAGCAGTGAGATCCTGCAAGGCAAAGTCCCAGCTATTAGGACTTTCTAAATAAATTAAAGTTGTGTTTGGTAAAATAGCTCTTTCAAAATTTTCTATATCAGTGCCATCAATATAAGAAGTCGTTACACCAAAGCGTGGCAATATTACATTGAACATATTTTGTGCCCAGGTATATGGCCTATTAACACTCACCACATGATCTCCCGCTTTTACGTTGGCCAATATCGCAGCAAAAATTGCAGCAGCGCCACTGTTAAATACCAGGCAATCTTCTGCGCCATCCAATGCTGCCAACTTTGTTTTTAAAATATCTACCGTTGGATTTTTACCACGGCTGTAAATATAAGTGTCATACTCATTTTCAAATGCAAGGCGCATCTCCTCCACAGTATTAAAAACAAAATTGCTTGTTTGCATTATTGGCGGTGCCAGGGCATTAAAATATTTTTCCCTGTCTTCGCCCAATTGATTAATGATATATGAAGTATCCATTTTGTAAATTTAGCGCTCTTTGATTAAGATAAAAAAAGCTGCTCAATTCTTTAACACTGTATTGCTGTTTTTCCTACGTACTAGAAAATAGATCAACATAAAAGCTACCAACACAATTACACCCGTGAGAGCTGCCTGTGGATCGGCAATGGTAATACTGATGCCAACAAAAAGATAGGCAGCAATAAATACCAGCGGCAGTAGTGGAAATAATTTCATTTTATAAATACCGGTATTATCCAGTGCTTTTGTTTTTTTACGAAACCAGAATATAGTTGCACTGCTGAGAATCATCCCAAAGCAATCCAGGAAAATAGAGAAGGTTAATATTTTTTCAAACTGCTGGGAAAAATAAAGAATGATAATGCAGAGTGCTGCAAATACCGTCAGTGAAAGTGTGAACACACCGGTTTTATTATTTTGTTTTGCAAATGCAGCAGGTAAACATTTATCTTCTGTGTCATCTGCCATGGCAAACATTACTCTTGGATTACTCAGTAATAATCCATTCACATAGGCCAGCACACCCAAAAATAAAAATGCTGAAAATACAGTGGCACCAGTCGTTCCAAAGATTTTGTCAATAACTACGTAAGCAATTTCTTTTTCATTTTTCATCTGGTCAAAACCAATCAATTTATAATAACTCAGGTTTACCAGCATGTAAATAATGATGATAACAATAATACCGGTAAAAATACCTTTTGGAATATTTTTAGCAGGCTGCTCTACTTCATTTCCGAAATTGATAGTTTGCTGGTAGCCGCCATAAGTAAAGGAAACAGCGATAAGGCTTACGCCCAAACTTCTTATCCACGACATATAATCTATCGGTTGACTTGCCCGCACGGTTGGAGCTGTCGTCGCATAATGGGATGGGAAAAACAAAGCTGCAATAAGCACAAGCAGCATAGCAATTTTTATGAGCATTAAAACATTTTGTGTTTTAGAACTCATCTTTAGGCCTTTTAAATTAATTAAATAGAAGATGATAATGGCGCCTGTACTTACCAATGCTTTGTCAATGTCGGTAAAAGTGCCGGGGAATAATTTTAGTAAATAACCACTACCTATAAGCGCCACTGCACTCAGGCTGGCTGCATTGCTTACCAATATGAGGCAGTTAATGGCGAATGCAATACTTGGATGATAAGCCTTCGCAAAAACCTTGAAATAGCCGCCTGTGATGGGATAGCGGCTACCGATCTCAGCATAGGTCAGCGCACCGCAAAGTGCAACAATGCCGCCGATGATCCATGCACTGAAATATACAGAAGGACTGATAGCATCTTTAGCGCTGGTGGCAGCAGTACGAAAAATACCCATGCCTATCACCAGGCCAATCACAATCATCGTAAATGAAAAAACACTGAGTTTGCTTTTTACTTGCATGCTGAAAAGATAAGTAAGAATAAGGAAATTGCGACTGTAATTTATACGCCATTGAAAGTGTTGATCATAACGTGATCTCGAAAAAAAATTTCTTATTGCAAATACGGCAACGGAAAGGAAAGATGAAATACATTGTAGAATGAATGTTCCGCAAAAAATAACAAAGTATAATTTACATTTGTGAATGATTGCAGGAGAAGAAAATATTTGTCCCCGCTGTAAAATAAAATTTACCTGCAATGCAGGAGATATTAAAAACTGCCAATGCTATACAATAAAGCTTTCTGAAAAGGAGGGTGAGCTGCTGGAAGAAAATTTTGAAGATTGTCTTTGTATAAAATGTCTTTTAGAAATAAAGGGCATTTCTATGAGCAAAACTAATAGTTAAGGTGTGCACTTTTTCCTTTTCTAATTCGTTACACATACAATGCATAAAACTTAAATGAGAAAGATCTGCGCCTTCATTTTATTATTCTTTTTTTATTTTACCTGCCATTCGCAGGTAGTAATAACAGGCAGGGTTACAAATGCAAGTAACCAGCCTTTGGAAGCTGCGACTATTACTATTAAAAATAAAGTGGTTACTATAACTGATTCTTCGGGTCAATATACTTTTTCTACAAATGCTTTGCCGGTAAATATTACCATTTCTCAAGTTGGCTATTGTGCAAAAACCATATTTGTAAATTCGAAGAATAACATTAATTCTGTTCTTTTGCAGGATGATAATTTAATGCTGGAAACTGTTGTCACAGCATTTGGAAATACCACTAAAAGTTTAAAAAATATTTCGGCAGCAGTATCTGTTTTAAATAAAAATGCACTTTCTCTTTTTAGCGGACAGTCTTTTGTAAGTGCCATAAATACTATACCCGGTGTAAAAATGGATGAACGCAGTCCCGGCAGTTATCGCCTTAGCATCAGGGGTAATTTACTACGGTCAACTTTTGGGATAAGAAATGTAAAAGTGTATTGGAATGGCTTGCCTTTTACAGATGCTAACGGTAATACCTACCTGAATGAAATAGCATTGAGTAATGTAGATAAAATAGAAATAATTAAAGGTCCCTCAGGAAGTATGTATGGTACAGGCACGGGCGGCGTTGTTTTATTAACTAATGATTTTGCTTCTGTCTCTAAAAAATATGCGGAAATAAATACTTCAATTGGTAATTATGGTTTGTTTTCTGCAAATGCATCTTATGTAAAGGCTGATGAAAAAAATAACACTAATATTTCAATAAGTCACCAACAGAGTAATGGATACCGCACACAAACAAATATGCGGAGAGATGCAGAAAACTTTGCATGGCATTATCAGATCAATCATAAAAACGAATTAAATACAACAGTATTTTACAGTGACCTCTATTATCAAACACCAGGAGCACTTACATTTGCTGAAATGCAGCAGGATCCAAGACAGGCAAGACCTGCGGCCGGTGCATTTAATAGCGCTGTGGCCCAAAAAGCTGCCATCTATTTAAAAACATTTTATGCAGGCATAAGCGATAAAATACAATTGAATAATAAATGGCAGAATACTACAGGAGTCTATTTTGCCAATACAAAAGGTAATAACCCAGCTATAAGAAATTATGAAAGCAAAATTGAGACCGGTACAGGCATGCGAACTATTTTTCAATATGCCCAATCAATTTTTAAAATAAATTTCGGGGGAGAATACCAATACACATTTACCAATACAAGTATCTCCGGAAACAAGCTGGGGGTAAAAGACACCTTACAATATCATGATAAAATAAATGCACGGCAGTTTAATGTTTTTGTACACACAGAAGTAAAATTCAAGAATGACCTTATTATAACTGCGGGGTTGAGTTATAATAATTTTTATTACGGATTTAAACGTGTTAATCAATCGCCTTTGGTGAAACTGAATGGAAATTTTCAGCCGCAATTAATACCAAGATTGGCGTTATCAAAAGAAATATCAGCTGCAATAAATATATATTCATCTGTCAGCAAAGGCTTTTCACCGCCTTCTATTGATGAGATACATGCAAGCGATGGAAAATTTAATGTAGCGCTAAAAGCAGAATCTGCTGTAAACTATGAAGCAGGAATAAAAACAGAATTGATTAAAAATAAACTCTGGTTAGATGCAACGTATTATTTCTTTACGCTCAGGAATACTATTGTTAGCAGGAGAGATTCTTCAGGTGCAGATTATTATGTGAATGCTGGTAAAACAAAACAATATGGAACAGAAATAGCACTCAATTATTTACCTATAAATAATAATGATCGTTTAATACAACAATTAAAATTACAAGTAAACTATACTAATATTAATGCAAGGTTTGCCCAGTATCAGCAGGGGAGTACAAAATATGATGGCAATCGTCTTACCGGAACCACGCCGGATGTTTTTGAGGCAAATGCAACAATAATAACAGCCAAAAAAATATATGCAAATGTTGCCTGGAGCTATACATCTAAAACACCGGTAAATGATGCAAATACTTTTTTTGCAAAAAGTTATAATTTATTTTTTACAAAGCTTGGGTATAAGAAAAGTTTTCATAAAAAAACAGATGCCGATTTCTTTGTTTCTTTTCAACACTCTTTTAATAATCCTTACAGCCTCGGCAATGATCTGAATGCTGCAGCTAACCGTTATTTTAATCCATCTTCACCCATTGATTTTAATGCGGGTGTAAAACTTCGTTTCAACATAAAATAATAATTACTGCTATTACAATAGATGATAGGCGGCAGCTTGTTATATTTGCAAAAATATTTGCAGTGGATATAGGCAAAATATCACTTAAAGAAATTGTAACGGTAACTTTTACCTTGTTTGCTGTAATTGATATGCTTGGGTCTGCGCCAATATTAATTTCTTTAAAAGCCAAGATGGGTGGTCATATTAAGACCGGCCAGGCAACATTTGCATCTGGTGCATTAATGATACTTTTTCTTTTTTTGGGAAAACAGTTTCTGGATCTGCTTGGGTTGGATGTAAAATCTTTTGCGGTAGCAGGAAGTATTGTGATATTTATTTTGGGCCTTGAGATGGTGCTGGGGCTGGAGTTTTTTAAGTCGGACAATAATTCTAAAGGTAGCAGTGTGGTGCCAATAGCTTTTCCGCTCATAGCAGGGTCTGGTACACTTACAACCATCATGTCGTTAAAAGCAGATTTTGGTGATGTGAATATTTTAGCAGGGATTTTGATAAACTGTATTGTTATTTTCCTGGTACTGCAATCACTAAAGTGGATAGAAAGAGCGCTAGGCCCGAATGGTTTATTAGTAGTAAGAAAATTCTTTGGCGTAATATTGCTGGCCATAGCGGTAAAAATATTTGGTGCCAACATAGTTGATTTCGGAAAATAATTCCGGCCTCGTAGTACAATGGATAGTATAAGAGTTTCCGAAGCTCCAGACCCAGGTTCGATTCCTGGCGAGGCCACTACAAATGTTTTGCAAATACAAATGCTTTGTAAATGAGTTCTTCTATCTTTTTTACGAGCGTTTTTTACCTAATTACTCCAATCCACTTTTTTTTATTAACTGAGTGCTTACTTATTCTCTAAATTTTTCGGAAATTTTAAAAGTCGAAATGGATTAACTTATTACATCTGTTACAAGACTAATTGTAGCAGACAATGTAGCAATTCTGTGGTACTTCGTCTGCTGTACCTACATTTTTTTTATTAAAAAAGATAATACTTGTTTAAAATTTGTTTTCAGATTATTCTCTTTACTGCATCGTATCCACAGATAATCTTTTAAATTTGACTATATGAAATGTTTAAAAATATTTACTGTTACTATATTGATACTTGCCGGCTTTACTTCCTTTTCGCAATCTTATTTACCGGAAAAAACCAATCCGAAATTTAAAGTTAAGCCATCTATCAAGCTACAGGCGTACGCATTTAATTTGAAAGATGTGAGGCTGACTGGCAAAAGCCCTTTTAAACATGCAATGGATATTGATGGCGGATATCTACTTTCTTTAAGTGCTGATAAACTGCTCAGCCGTTTTTA
>JBDSIB010000061.1:0-82786 GCA_039918155.1 Ferruginibacter sp. | reverse complement strand
TTTTTATTCGGTCTTTGATAGGTTTTAGATATTTCTAGTTTTGGTCTTTAAATGGATATAAGAAAATAGAAGTTGACTGATATTGAATTTTATGATCTTTGGTTGGGATATTGGAAATTCGGTTTGGTTGGTTTGTCTGGATCTTTGGATATTTATGATTGATATTCTAAAAGCATATCAATCAACTTCTGGTACAAAGATGCAGCGATTTGGGTTGCTGTACAAGAGCGTTATTGCTCTTTTTTCGTGCTGATGTAATTACGGGTTTAGGGCTTTTTAATCGTAGATATACGGGTTTTTGGGCAGGAAAACTCCGTAAAGTACTTAAAGTCCCATCGGTTATTGAGACATTAAGCAATGCTTTTATGAAGGATTGATTGCATGTATGTTAGTATTCTGGCAGAAATATAACAGTAGCTTTGCAGGCTGGATATCCCTTAAATAATAATTAAAGTCCATTAAAGAAATATGATCACAACAATTGATACAAATACGGCGCTGGTTTTGATAGATCTTCAAAAGGGCGTTACAAGTATGGTAAAAGATCAGCCGATAGCGGAGGTTATAGAAAAGGCAGCTCAACTGGTAACAGCTTTCCGGGCGGCAGAATTGCCTATTGTAATTGTAAATGTAAACCCGACCGGGGCCAGCTTTACAAAGATCCGTACACAGCTTTCTCTTACCATAAAAGGGCCACAGGCTGCTCTTGCTCCTGATTTTTTAGAAGTTATCCCGGAAATAAAAACAACAAAAGAAGATATTTTTATAACTAAAAAGGCATGGAGTGCTTTTTGTAAAACAACGCTTCATGAAGAACTGCAGAACAGGAATATTTCCCAGATCGTTTTAGCGGGAGTTTCTACCAGTATCGGTGTAGAGGGTACAGCAAGGGATGCGAGTGAGTATGGGTATAATATTGCTTTTGCTATTGATACGATGCTGGATAGAGTGCCTGATGCGCATGCACATAGTATTAAAAATATTTTTCCAAGGATAGGGGAGTTGGGTACTGCTGCGGAGATAATAGAGAAGCTGCCGAGAATGGAATAATTTTTTACTTTTTTCTTCGTTACTTTTTTTGATGTGGTTTCTTCTACTTTTTTTCTTGACAAAAAAAGTAGCAAAAAAGTCAAGGCAGAAACGATTACATCCCGTTTCTGACGAACAGCTATATGCAGCGGTTGTGCTACTGTGGCTTCAGCTTTGTTAATTCTACTCCTATGACAGTGAGTTTTTGACGTGATTGGAAACTGTAATGGCCGATAATTGTTCGTTAGCGGTGTTGATCTTTGGTGTGTTGTAACCGTGGCTAATTTGTGGTTCTGTAATGATTAAATTTGTACATGGTTAATAGTAAAATATTTGATGTAATTATTATTGGAAGTGGTCCTATCGGTTTGGCATGTGCGCTGGAAGCAAAACAAAAAGATCTGCACTACCTGGTAATTGAAAAAGGTTGTCTTGTAAATTCTATTTATAATTACCCGGCTAACATGACCTTTTTTTCTACGTCAGAAAGACTGGAGATTGGCGGTATCCCGTTTGTAAGTAATAATGCAAAACCGACCCGTACCGAAGCATTGGAATACTATCGCCGGGTGGCTACTTCTGCTAAGCTGGACATCCATTTATTTGAAGAAGTACAGGATGTAATAAAAAATAAAGATGAATTTGAAGTAGTTACAAAACTGGACACATACAGTTCCCGGAATATTATTGTCGCAACTGGTTTTTATGATATTCCTTATTTACTGAACGTGCCGGGGGAAGAGTTGCCAAAAGTGACGCACTATTATAAGGAGCCGCATTTTTATGCGTTTCAGAATGTATTGGTAGTAGGGGCCAATAACTCTGCAGCAGATGCGGCTTTGGAAACCTATCGTAAAGGTGCCAATGTAACTATGGTAATTAGAGAGGAAGAAGTTGGCAAACGGGTAAAATATTGGGCCCGGCCAGATATTGTGAATCGTATTGAAGAAGGATCTATCAAAGCATTTTTTAAAAGTACGGTGGCGGCTATACGCCCAAAAGAAGTGGACATACAAACACCCGAAGGCATTGTTACTATTGCAAATGACTGGGTTATTGCGATGACGGGCTACCAACCCAATCTTTCTTTTTTACAAAAACTGGGTATTCAGCTTTCAGAAGATGAAGTGCGCAAACCTGCTTATGATGATGACTCACATGAAACGAATGTTAAGGGTATTTTTTTGGCTGGGGTGATATGTGGTGGTATGAATACGCATCGTCTTTTTATTGAGAACTCGAGGGAGCATGCGGTGAAGATAATTTCGGCTATCGCCAGAAGTTAGAGGTGTGTTAGAGGCTGATGCTATTTCAATTGTTTTGGTAATTTATTTTTAGAGATTTGTTTCTTCGTTAATTTTTTTGTCAGGGCTGTCTTCTGCTTTTTTCTTGACAAAAAAAGTAGCAAAAAAGTCAAGGCAGAAACGATTACATCCCGTTTCTGCCGCACAGCTATGTGGAGCAGTTGTACCTGGCCACTTTTCCAGGATTGAAATAAGTGTATTTTGGTTTCTACTAAGGTTTCATCCTTCGGGATCTAGGATGTAATGCTATTTATCTTCTACCAACATATTGCCCTTTCAGGGCTAAATACATTATTATATTAAAGTTATATAAACGTTGTATCTCATTATTCTACTTTCACTTCCTTTTGCAATCTTATATCATCACTCGCTGCTGCTACTATAATATTGAAGCTGCCTTTATCAAATCCAAATTGCTTTGCAGCAGTTTTGTAATAGGAAAACGCATCCTCGTTTAGCATAACCGTTAGGGTTTTTGTTTCTCCTTTTTTAAGAAATACTTTTGTAAAGCCTTTCAGTTCTTTCACAGGTCTTATGGCTGTGCATTTACCCTGATGTACATATACCTGCGCCACTTCGCTGCCATCCATACCACCGGTATTTTTAATAGTAAAGCTTACCAATACTTTCGGTGATTTTCCTCTTATCATTTTTACCGATAAATTACTGTACGCAAAAGTTGTGTACGATAATCCAAAGCCAAAAGCAAACTGCGGCTTTACTGCAGTGGTATCATAATACCTGTAGCCATAAAACAATCCTTCTTTATAGGCTACATGTTTATTATTATTTGTATCATAATAATTATTGAATACCGGATTGTCTTCCCATCTCTTTTCAAAGCTTGCCGGTAATTTTCCGGAGGGATTTATTTTTCCGAATAATATTTCTGCGATAGCGGTACCACCTTCCTGCCCGGGGTACCAGGCATGTACCAAAGCTTTTACATTGGGTAACCAGCTTTGCATAGCTACATTTCCACCAGCATTTAATACAATAATGGTATTGGGGTTTTCTTTTGCAATTGCATTGATGAGTGCAGCCTGGTTGTCCGGCAGTTCAAAAGTTCTGTCACGGCCTTCTCCTTCTGTATCCTGATTAAACCTACGGGCATAATAACTGCATCGGCATTTTTTGCTGCTGTAAGTGCGACGCTAAAGTCGGGGGTAACATTACCCCAGGCAAATGCGATCTCGGCATTGCCGCCATTCTCATAATACTCCAGTTTTATACTATAACTTTTGCCTGCCTCCAATGCCAGGTTTGCACTTCTTTTTAAAGCACCCTGGTCACGCCATTCATTGAGGATCATTTTATCGTTTACCCATAAGCGGTAGCCATCATCGCCTCTTACCGTAAATTTGAAAGTGTCGGTAGTAAGCGGTACAATATTCCCCGTCCAGCGGATGGAAAAATGATCTTTACCAGGTCCCGGCACATCCGGATTTTCACTCCAGAAATGATCGATCGTTTTTTCTGTACGGGTGTAAACGGGCGTACCCGAAAGGGAATCGTTGGTAAAGTATTCTGCTTTAAGACCTGGTTGTCCGTCTGTATAAAACAGGGAATGTGCTGCTTCATCAGACAGCATACTGCTCATTGATATGTAACTGATCTTTACAGACGGGCCTGCAATATTTTGTAACCCTTTAAGCAAGCTTGTATAATGAAAAGTTTTAAGATCAGAGCTGCCGCCACCTGCAATATAACTGTCTCCATTGGGGCCGATAACTGCAAGGGTTTTAATACCAGTAAGCGGTAATATATTTTTATCATTCTTTAATAATACGATGCCGGCACGGGCAACATTTAGTGCCGTTTGCGCATTCGCAGCATTGTCTTTTGGAATATTGCTATCCAATTGTTTTCCATCCTGGAAACCAAAAGTAAAAATGACTCTTAAAATTCTCCGTACTTTATCATTGATGGTTTCCTCAGTGACAGTTCCATTTTTTATTGCAGGTAAAATAGCAGCTTTGTTCATGTACAGTGCAGAAGGCATTTCAAGATCGAGTCCGTTATTAACGGCTGCAATACTTTCATGTACCGATACCCAATCGCTCATCAACATACCCCGGAAACCGAAACCTTTTTTTAAGATATCACGGTTCAGCTTTCCGTTTTGAGAAGTATGAATGCCATCCAGGAGATTATAACTATTCATTACGCAAGCCACATTGGCTTCCTGTACAGCAGCTTTAAATGCAGGCAGGTAAATTTCATGCAGGGTTCTTTCATCAATATCACTGCTGACATTATACCGGTCCCATTCCTGGTTGTTGCCGGCAAAATGCTTAACGGTAGCGGCTACCCGTTGGCTTTGTACGCCATTAATATAATTAACCGCCATGCGGGAACTAAGAAAAGGATCTTCTCCAAAATATTCAAAATTGCGGCCGCACAAGGGAGAACGATAAATATTTACGCCGGGGGCCAGCAATATATTTACATTTCTTGCCCGGGCATCTTTGCCGAGTGCAATGCCGAGTTGTTTTACCAAAGACGTATCCCAGGTAGCTGCAGCAAGTATGCCTGCAGGGTAGCCGGTAGATTTTCCATAATCTACTACACCAACCGGTCCGTCGGACATTACCATTTTGGGTATCCCTAACCGTTCTTTACCCCGGATATAAAAATTATCAACCCCGCCGATGTAGTCGATCTTTTCTTCCAGCGTCATTTGCTTTATAATATTTTCAACTTTTGCTTCTACAGAAGCATCTACTTTATTTACAGATTGCGCCTTTGTAAACACAAATGAAAAGAGTAAAATATATATATGAAAGATCTTCTTCATGATGAATAAAATGAAAGAGGTAAAATAAAAAATACTACAACCCTAAATATAATAAAATTGAGCAAAGGAAAATGGGAGGAAAAATTTTAGTTATAAAAAAACCTGCAATTAATGCAGGCTTCTTTTTATAGATTTTTCATTAAACATTTCCCCAGTTCTCGCCGCTTTTTATGCGATACAATGTCATTTCACTCACTTTATATTTTTCTGCCATCTGCTTGTAAGTAAGTTTTCTTTTCGGATTTTTTAAAGTATCCTTAATAGCTTTTACCTGCGTCATACTCAGCTTCAAGCCCTTTGTACGACTGGCCTGGCGTTTTTTGTATGCAATTTTTTCAGGGCTTTCCTGCTGGTGTTCACTTACTTCTGCAATAGTAGCCCATTTTAAATTCTTATGGCCGTTGTCTTCTTTTTTGTGATTAACATGGATCACATATTTATGCTTCGGCGTTTTTTTAGTACCGAATAATTTTGCAACTTCCCTGTGAATGTAAATTGTTCCGTTACCGGTCTCAAGATGGAGATTCAGCGTTCGATAACCGGAAGTAAGAGAGCCATTTAAAAGTTTACCGTCTTTTGCAACATCCTCCGAAAAACTTGCTGCACGACCATGATTTGAAACTGCATATTTCTTTCTCAGTTGTTTGTGACCGGTAAAGAGTATTTGTTTCCAAACTTCACCGGGATTTTTTTTGATCATTGTAGGTAGTTTAAAGGGGAATAAAAAAGATCTGAATAAAAATTGTTTATAAATATAATAATTTTTTTTACTAAGTAGGTAGCATTTTCAGAAATTCTTCTTCGGTTAATATTTTTATGGCCGGAATTTTCTTTGCTTTTTCCAGTTTACTCCCTGCATCGTCTCCTACAACCAGGTAATTCAACTTGCTGCTCACACCGCTCAGTATCTCGCCCCCATTTAGTTCAATTGTTTCTTCTGCATCGCTGCGTTTTAACTTAGTGAGTGTGCCGGTAAATAAAAACGTTTGCCCCTGCAGGTTGCCTGTGCCAGTGGTTTTAGGTTGTTGCGCTTCCATTGCCAGGCCTTGCTCCTGCAGTCTTTTAAGCATGTCAACATTATCTTCATTCTGAAAAAATTCATAAATGCTCTTTGCCACTTTTACTCCCACATCGTCCAGTAGCTTTAATTGTTCTTCGGTAAAAGAAGCAAAATCAAAAATACTTTTTACAGATTGCGCCAGGGCTTTTGCGGTAGTTTCGCCCACGTAGCGTATACCCAGGCCATATATCAGGCGGTGCAGAGGCTGTGTTTTGCTGGCTTCAATGGCATTTACCAGGTTCTCTATTGACTTTGCGCCGAAACCTTCCAGCGTTTTTATTTTATCAAAACTGAGTTGGTAAATAGATGGAACATCTTTCAGCAGTCCCATTGCATAGAATTTACGAACATTGGCTTCGCCAAAACTGCGTATATCCATGGCATCTTTGCTTACAAAATGTATGATGCGTTCCACCACCTGCGCTTCGCAATTTATATTTACACAGCGCCATACCGCTTCATCTTCGGGCTTGTACAATGCATCATGACAAACAGGACATTCTTTTGGAAAATGAATAGTTGTTTCTTTTCCGGTACGCAACTCAGGTAAAGATTTTACGATCTGCGGGATCACATCACCACTGCGTTCTATTAAAATAGCGTCACCGAGTTTTAGATCTTTTTCTTTTATATATTCTTCATTGTGAATGGAGATACTGCCGACTGTAACACCCCCCACCAACACCGGTTCTATTTTTGCCACCGGTGTTACTGCACCCGTTCTGCCCACCTGGAATTCTACGCCGATCAGTTTACTGGTTGCCTGCCTTGCTTTAAATTTATAAGCGATTGCCCAACGTGGATGATGAGACGTCATGCCCAGCCTATCCTGCAATTCAAGATCATTTACTTTTATTACCATGCCATCAATTTCGTATGGCAATTCATCTCTTAATTTTTCAAATGCTTCTATATGTTGTATGATGCCCTCAATACCCTGTACCACTTTCATTTCATTCTTTGGGCTGCGAAAACCAAGCTGCCAGAGCATTTCCAACATACCTGAATGTGTGGTGGGTTCTTCTTTTAGTGCATCCTTTTTATTGTCATGTGCTATATAACTAACGTGGTATAAAAACGCTTCCAGGTTTCTGCGGCCAACTTCTTTGGTATCTTTTATGCGCAGGCTGCCGGCAGCAGCATTGCGTGGATTTGCCAATGGCGGCAAACCTTCTTCCATCAACTTATCATTATAGTTTTTAAAATTATTTTTATTCAGCAAAACTTCGCCCCGTATCTCTATCTGTTGAATCCCATAATGGCTAAAATTTGCGGATAGTGGTAAAGATCTTACCTGCCGGATGTTTGGCGTAATATCATCTCCGGTTTCACCATCACCACGTGTAGTGGCCTGTTCTAAAAGATCATCTTCATAAACGAGAGAAATACTTGCGCCATCAAATTTTGGTTCGACGCAATATTCAATAGCGTCGAGGCCACTCAGCTCTTTTGCTTTGCGATCCCAATCATAAAGATCATCAGCATTGTAAGAGTTTTCTAAAGAAAGCATGGGTACCAGGTGCTGGCGCTTGGGGAATTCTTTTATCAAGCCTGCACCCACTCTTTGTGTAGGCGAATCTTTGGTGATCACTGATGGATTTTCTAATTCATATTTTTCCAGCAGTTTGTATAAGCTATCGTATTCAAAATCGCTGATGAGTGGATCATTCTGCACATAATAACGCTGCTCATGAAAGCGCAGCACATTGCGGAGATCTTCAATTCCATCGGCAATTTTCTGCTGAATATTTTTTTCGTCTTTTGCTTTCAGCCATTCTTGTGTATCAGCCTGTAGTTTTTTTATCTGTACTGTATCGCTCATAAAATTTGCATGTAGCCAAAGTTAAAAAAGATATTATCATTCGCCGCAGATTCGCAGATTTTGATAAATGTCTTTTTACGTACGCAAGATTTACAGTATTTATAAATTATCATCCCCAACAACTTATTTAGTATTTTTAAGAAAATAATTACCATGCTATTTATACCTGCTTCTTTAAAGTTACGCTTCGGTAAAAGTTCAACATTGGTTTGCTGTACAAGTGTGCGACGCAACGAGGACGCCACAACGAACAACTGCCCGGGCCAAAAAAATAATACGCTTCGGTTTCCGTTATTCATTTTTGTGTTATTCATTTTTGTTTTCAGCTCCTGCAAGTTTCGGCAAGAAGTAAGTATGGTAGTACACAATGCAAAAATTTATACGGTTGATAATAATTTTTCTACGGCACAGGCAATGGCCATACGTGATGGGAGAATACTGGCAGTAGGAACGGATGATGAAATTTTAAAAGAGTATGAAGCGCCGCAAATGGTGAATGCGGAAGGCAAAACGATCTTTCCGGGTTTTATAGATGCACACTGTCATTTTACCGGCTTTGCAACAGATATGTGGAAATGTGATTTAGTTGGCACAACCTCTTTTGATGAAGTGATACAAAAAATAAAAGCCTACAGCGAACATGCGCCGATGCAGTGGATATACGGTCGTGGCTGGGATCAGAACGATTGGGCAGTGAAAGACCTGCCTGCCGGACAGGCAGGGTTCCCCGATAAAAAAATATTGGATAGTCTTTTTCCTAACAGGCCGGTGTTTTTAAAACGCATTGATGGCCATGCAGCATTGGCAAATCAAACAGCATTAAATATTGCCGGCATTACTGCAGCTACAAAAATAAATGGTGGCAGTATAGAATTAAAAGATGGCAAGCTTACTGGCATTTTAATAGACAATGCCATGAGCCTGGCAGAAACAAAAATTCCGGGTATTGCCGATAGCCTGGCGATTAAATATTTTAAAGAAGCACAGCATTTGTGCTTTGCCGTTGGGCTTACCGGCGTGCATGATTGTGGCATAAGCCAGGAGACTTTTGAAAAGCTGGATGCTGCCCAAAAATCAGGTGATCTTAAAATGAAAATATTTGCATTGATGTCTGATAACGAAGCGTATTATGGTACTTGGATAAAGCGGGGGCCGTACAGATCGGAGAGAGTTCACATTGGTGGATTTAAATTATATGCCGATGGTGCATTGGGTAGCCGCGGTGCATGCTTGCTGCAGGATTATACCGATAAGCCTGGCTGGAAAGGATTTTTGTTAAGTGATAGTATTCATTTTGTAAAAGTGGCTGAAATGCTGGCTGATACGAAGTTCCAGATGTGTACACATGCCATTGGCGATAGCGGTAACCGTACAATTTTAAAAATATATGCAGCAGCGCTAAAAGGTAAAAATGATAAACGCTGGCGGGTAGAACATGCGCAGGTAATAGCCTCCGAAGATTTTCATTTTTTTGCGGATGATAATATTATTCCGTCCGTACAACCTACACATGCAACAAGTGATATGTACTGGGCAGAAAAAAGATTAGGACCGGTAAGAGTAAAAACAGCTTATGCGTATAAAGAATTATTGGGAGAGAATGGCTGGATGCCGTTAGGCACAGATTTTCCGGTGGAAGATATAAGTCCTTTCAAAACTTTTTTTGCGGCTGTATATCGGCAAGATGCAAAGGGATATCCTGCCGGTGGTTTTCAAATGGAGAATGCCATCAGCAAAGAAGATGCAATACGTGGTATGACCATTTGGGCTGCTAAAGCTGCTTTTGAAGAAAAAGAAAAGGGAAGTTTGCAGGAAGGTAAGGCTGCAGATTTCATCATACTTTCCAATGATCTGATGCTATGCCCGGAAAATGATATTTTAAAAACGGATGTGTTGGCTACGTACATAAACGGGGAGAAGGTTTATGAAAAATAACGTACTGGTATAAATGCGGTAAATTATTTTTTTCGCTTTGCCGGGTATTTTTTCTCCTGAGTTGGTTGCCGATTGCCGGACTGTTGCTGCGACTGCTGGTTTTGAGGCGATTTATTTCGCATCCTGGTAGTAAAAAAAGCAATAATTATCGGGATCATGATGGCAGTGATCAAAAATTCATACTTTCTTGAAATAAAATCACCAACGCTGCTTAAGAAACTTTCGGGCTTTGCAAAAATAATGACGGGTATATTCCTTGCAGGAAGAGATACTGCTTCGCCATCTTTCTCAATTATCTGAACAGATAGTTTTAGTTCCTGCTGACCGGGCTTTAATGGTGTTACTTTCCATTGCCATAATATTTTCTTTCTGTCTGTACTGAAGGATTGTATATCATCACCCAATGCCTCTATGGTAAAACTGTTTTCATTGCTGTTGCTGCCAAATGCGATTAACTTGGCTTTCATTTTAGAGCCAAAATCCATTGTGGTATCGGTTTTTATACCCTGATCCTTTGCATTGGATTCGTCCAGCACTTCCAACTTCATTTTTTCCACCGTTTGATCTTTACTTAAAATGAGCGTGGCCAACTTAGGCGTATTTACCTGCATCGTATCATCTGCATGAAAAACGAGAAGATTCTTAAATTTCTTTTTTAAGAATGCAGTTCTGTCTGCAACGGGCATTACGGACAGGTCGCCGTGCGTATTTGCGCCATCTCCATCTTTTCCCAATGCTGCCTGGTCAGTTTGTCTATTGTTATAAACAGGTGCATTATCATCAATTACCTGCCTTCCTTTTGGCAAGGGTGATTCTTTAATAAATGCCTGATCATCAGCAGGGCTAACGGTGGTATTGCTATCAGAAGAGTGACAGGAAAGCAAGCTGAAACAGGAAAGGATCAGTACAAAAAATGTCGGAAATGGGTTTCTATAATTATTCATTCTCATATTTTATATAATCCAAATGATGTATTTTTTTTTATAAAACTATATTTAATATTTGATGCTGGAATGATAAGAAAGTGTAAATATTATATTTTTTTTCATTAAAGTTTTGTTTAAAAAAAAATCTGAACAAAATACCTTAACTATTTTTTTACCAATCAACTTGTATTATGAAATCAATTTTTGCAAACAAAAGTAACCGGCTACCATTATTACTGATTGCAGCCGGGCTGTTACTTGCTTTTACAAAACCTGTTTATTCTCTCATCAGTCCTGTGAATCTTGATGTGAATATTAACCAGGCTCCTGTTGTAATGCCATCCATCTATAAAGTATATGCAAATAATGATGCGCTTGAAGGGAAATATAGTCTTTTTAAAATGACACTCAAGAATAACAGTAGCCATGCAGCAGAAAATGTAGAAGTAGCTTATGAGGTTACAAATTATATCTCCAATATGGTTTGCCAGAAGATACCGAAAATATTACCAGGCCAAACAGTTGTGGTAAACTGCTACCCGAATTTTCCGGAAAAGATCGTGGAAAAAACAACAAGCTCCAAAGAAACGGTAAATATTACGATCAAAGGTTCTAATTTAAAAACCATAGAAAATAGTTTTCCTATCCAGATAAAAGGGCGCAATGAATTCGTGTACACTTATATTCCGGTAGATGAAATAAGAACTGCGGCAGAAAGTTTTGATAACAAAGAATTGCTATCCTGCTTTGTAACGCCGGAAGATCCGATCATTAAATATCTAACACAAAAAATACAGGAAAAAATACTGAAAGGAGAAGCTGCTTCAGTAGAAGGTAAAGATGAAGAAGCAGTGCGGTTCATGATGGGCGTTTATGAGGCAACGCTACGCAGTCACATGGTGTATAGCGGCACAAGCGGTGTGCCGGAAAAGCTGGGAGATGCAAGTTCTATTGTCCAAAGCATTCGTTTGCCACGTGAAGTAGTAACCGGAAAAACGGGTTTATGTATTGAGCTTTCGCTTTTATATGCAAGTGTGATGATGAATGCCGGCCTGGATCCCATGGTTTATTTAGTACCGGGGCATGCTTACCCGGGGTTTAAAATAAACGGCAATTTTTATGCAATTGAGGCTACGGGTATTAATGGGGAAGGATTGGGTGGCATAGCCACAGGGCAGCAGGCTTACCAAACCGGGATGAAAAATTTAAAAACATGGTACGATCATATGATGGTGGGCGACCCGGCTTACACTTATTTAGATGTAAGGCAGGCAATAAAAGAAGGTGCATTGGCGATGGAATTAAAAGATGATAATTTTTTACGTCAGAAAATAGATGAAATAGCGCAAAGTTTTGATGGGAGTAATATACCTCAGAAAGTAAATACTGTAGTCAATAATGGTGGTGGTGGCAATGATGGCGGTGGTGGCGGCAACGGAGGTGGTAATGATGGTGGCGGTGGCGGAAATACACGCAGCATACCAAGCGGGTACAAGGGATATAGCGGTGTAGTTAGTTTTGCTTATCCAGGTACCTGGCACCAGCAGCCAAGAACGCAATATACCATGAATAATTGTGTGCAGACATTTGGTAATTCCAACAATACAATGGATGTGGAAGTGTATAATTTTCCCGGTGCCAGTTCTCCGGAGCAAGCCATGAAAGCCATTCAGCAACATGTAAGAACCGTAGGCGCAAACATGGGAATGCAGGTACAGTACCAACCTGCCGGTCAAGCAGATGGCTTCACTTTATATAGTGGTGTTACGGGAAATCAGAATGTATCTATCAACTGGGTAGCTGGTTTTAAAAACACAGGGAGTGGTATAGCAGGTATAGCTGTCGGCGCAGAATCTCATGTAAATGGAAAAGCTACAGCAGAAAAAATATTTAATACCCTTCAATAATTTACCAAAACAAAGATTTATTCTAAACAATACAATCATGAAAAAAATCAGCATCAGATTATTTTTTATTGCAGTAATAATGGCAATGAACTTTATTGTTTTCAGCCAGCAGTTACCCGGTATAAAAACAACTATTGATATTACTGTTGATAATAAGGGTGGAGCTATTTGTCAATACTCTTCCAAGTACAATGCGGCCATGTGGGATAATTTTCAGCAGACCACCGGTAAAAATACTTCCATTTTAAAAAATCAACTCATCCGTGCATTTCCAAAAGAAGTGCTGAGCAATTTTAATTATACGCAGGATGATAATGAAAGAACAAATAAGGTGACCTTTAAAATAGATGGCATGATGTCCATTAATAAAAACGGTAAATGGACCGCAGACCTTGATCAAAAGGACCCTGATATTACCAAAATATCTGAAACAGAATATTTATTAATGGAAGATGGCAATACACTCAGAATACATTTGCCTGCCGGTACTACGGATTCAAAAGTAGAAAAGGATAGTTTTGGCAAAGCACAACTTACCTACCCGGCTACTGAAAGTGGTATGATGGGAAATATTTTTTTATACATCGGCATTGCCGCCATATTGGGCGGAGCGTTTTTAGTATATCGTAATATGAATGCTAAACCTGCAATGCGTACTATTTATGAGCCTCCACATGCGCCTAAAAAAATTGATACTTCAAATGTAGAACCTGCAACAATTTTATCACCGGCGCCTTCTGCTGCACCACAACATAATGTTACAGCAGAGGAGGTACAAAGAAAACAACAGGAATCATAATTCAAAATCATTTGTAGTGATCAACTAAAAATAAAAAATGCCGGCAGAAGAATCCCGTAAAAAAATAATTCAGTATAAAGATCTCTTTGTAGGAGATTTCTGGCGCTATTTTTTAAAAGCGATCTGGCTTTTTTTTCCACCTATTTTATTTATCATTTTTGCATACTTATGTTTCTGGAAACTGACACAGGGCAGAGATGTAATGATCATTACACTGGAGAACAGGAAAGTATTCGGACTTTTTTTATTAGCACTTTTATTCTGGATGATGATCACCTGGTACACTACCAGGCTTGTGGCTAAAGCAAAACAATTGCAAAGTCCTGATGATCACCTGATGTGGCTTACGCTTAGGGTACAAGGACCAAGAATATTAAGTTTTACCTGCGTTACCATCATCATACTCGGATTTTTTCAATTGAACTATCCTGAAACACCAAAGCTTTCCACAACGATTTGCAACATTCTTTTCTGGCTTAGTTTCTCCTGGTATTTTTTTGTATATCAATTGTGGAACTGGTTGCTGAAACAAGACAATGAAAAAACTATCCGTGATAAAATAAAGTTTTGGCAAAGGATCAGGCTCACTACTTATATTATCATCCTTGCGGCAACTTTAATAGTGGTATTGTACAAGTGGGTATGGGGCCTTATTTTACTTTTAATGGCTTACCAGGTAGCGTTTGTAATTATCGTTTTAATAAGAAGAAATATTATAGATGCTAAGGATGAATACTCCTTTAAAAATCCACAACGTTACCAGATACAATCAAATGAAATATCAACCTGGCAAAAGATAAAGCAACTTGTTACTGATAAAGAAGACAGGCAATACTTCCAGGCACTGAACATTGTGGCATTTTTTGGGGGCATTGTTTATTTTAGTACCATTTTCTCTGTGCAGTTCTCTACATGGATTGGTTCTTTTCCATTCCTGATCCTGGCTTTTGGGGTACTGGTTGGTTTGGGAAATGTGGTTGCCTTATTGTCTGTATTGGCAAGGTTTAATTTTCATGTTTTATTACTGACGCTTGCATTTTTAGTTGGGTATATTTCAGAACCTCATTATACAAGGTTACCCAAAAAAGAGTTGGGGTCGGTCCGCTTTGATAATCGCCAGACGCTACAGCAGTATTTTGATCAATGGCTTAATGACAGCACCCGCAAAAAAATGTTGCTGGATTCCTCAACAGAAAAATACCCTGTGTATTTTGTAATGGCAAATGGCGGTGCATCCCGTTCGGGTTATTGGGCAGCCTCCGTATTAAGCCGCATGGAAGATGAGACTGGTGGCAGGTTTTCCAATCATCTTTTTTGTCTTTCAGGTGCATCGGGCGGTAGTGTGGGTAATGCAACTTTCTTTTCTTTGCTCCGCTCAAAAAATGAACTGGCAAAATTTGATACGGCAGCAAACAGGGATGTTAAAGCAACCCAGGCATATCTAAGATCTGACTTTTTAACGTATACGCTTGCACGAACACTTGGTCCGGATATCTTCCGCAATTTTATTACACTGTACAATGTAAATGACCGGGCTTCGGCATTAAGCTTTGCCCTGGAAAATGCAGCAGGAAAAAAGGTTTTTTTGAATGATAGCATGGGTGTTTCTTTTTCTGATATCATTACACAAAAGGACAAACCTTACCCGCTACCATTACTTCTCATCAACACTACCCGTATGCAGGATGGCAGCCCGGGAGTTATCAGTAATATTAAAATAGAAGATCCGGTCTTTAATAAAAGGATAGATGTACTTAGCCTGCTGGATGAAAAAAAAGATATGAAGCTAAGTACCGGAGTGGTACTGGGTGCAAGCTTCCCATACCTAAGCCCTGCAGGACGGATAGATCATAAACCCTGCGATACCTGTGCTGTGCAACCAAGCTATTTTGTAGATGGCGGCTATTTTGACAACTCAGGTTCCGGTGCAGTATTTGAAATAATTTTTGCTTTAAAGCAAATGCTTGAAATGCCGGAATACAGTGCATTTAAAAACAAACTTGACTTCACCATTATTCATATTACCAACGATCCCTCTGAAGAAGT
This sequence comes from Ferruginibacter sp., assembly GCA_039918155.1. Lineage (GTDB taxonomy): Bacteria > Bacteroidota > Bacteroidia > Chitinophagales > Chitinophagaceae > Ferruginibacter. Next base: position 67,161 of record JBDSIB010000061.1, on the reverse strand, counting down.
AGAACTTACTCCTGTGAATCCTTTTGCAAACGATCTTGCTGCACCGGTAAAAACATTACTGGGAGCTTATGGTACACAAACATCTGTGAATGATCTGCGCCTGCAGAAATATATAGCAAGTATTTATAAAGAAGATATTGGCACAGGCCATTATAAGCGTATTTCATTATACCGGGATAAGGATCCAATGGACTATACCATGAGTTGGGTTATTTCAAAATATGTTTTGGATGCAATGGATAAAAGGTTGTATGATCACCACATGCTCAATTCATTTATTACTGAAATGAATGATTCCCTTAAATAAAAATTAATTTACAGATGCCTTTACTTGTGTAGAAGTACTGGTAACCGGCGTAGGCGGCTTAATAAAACCACTGCTGATGCATGCGCCAAGTATGGTAGTAAGCCGGTCAACGATCCTGGTAGCACGGGCCAGTTTTTCTGACAACTCCTGCAAATGTTCTGTATTGGATATCATCTTTTCATTTATAACATCCAGTTGTGCCGTATGTGTTTTTAAATTTACAAGCAAGGCAGAGTCTACACGCCGGGTAAGAATATTTTCTATCATGTTCAGCTTATACAAAGCTTTTGATCTTACATTTCTTTCTGCTACAGAATAGCTAACAGCAGATTCCCCGCTTAATTCATTTTTAATATCCTCAATTTGATTAATGGCATAATAAGTAGAGTCAATGCCCATAAATATCAATGCACGACGTCTTATTTTTTCATCATTCCCATTGGTAAATGAAGAGCTGTCCCTTCCGTTAAATGTAGTTGTACCTGCATCCGGCTTAATGGTATAATCTTCTTTGCCTGCATTCGGATCGGTTGTAAAACCATCATCGGCAGTATCATTTTTTTTATTATTGCATGCCACCGCAGCAATTAAAAGTAAAACAGTAATTATCTTTTTCATGTTGATCAATTTGTTAAAGCTGCTGCATTTAGTTTTTCCTTCCTGGTTTGAAATTTCTGGTAAGTTTCTACCAGCGTACCATATGCAGTCATGAGGTCATCAATCTCCGGCGGAATAACTTTAGCACCATTACCATCAATAAAAGTTTCTAATACGCCATAAGTTGTTTTTAGTTTCCTGAAAACACTCACGGTGTTACTACTTAAAGCATTCAGTTCACCAAGTTGGTTGAGCCAGCTGGTATAAATAGGCGTGTATTGATTATAGAATAGATAAGGATTGTTGCCTTGTTTTTCATAGGCTCTTACATTCTCTAAAAAATTTGCATAGTTGTTATCGAGATAAAAAGGTAAGGTGGTTAATTCACTTTTGATCTTCAGGGAATCCAGCTGGATGAAATCATCGCAGATATTTTCAAAAGGAATACGGGCAGTGTGAATAGCTTCTTTTAAATATTTTTTCTGCAACTGGCCTATTTTCATTTTCCCAAGTTGCTGTATTACATTGGCGGTAAAGCTGCTAACTGAGGAAGGGATCTTTGTAGGGGAAACGGCATTGTACCTGTATATCATTTTTTCAAATGAGCCCTGCCAGGAAGTTTTTGTCTTATTAAATTCCTTTAGGTATTTATCATTGATAAGGCATAAAACAAGCGTTGCATATTTTTCCACTATCATGTAAGCAGTAGAATACTCTTCGGCAATGCTCATAAATTTTATCTTCTCCTCATAATCATTTTTGATAAGCTCAATACTCTCTTTAGTTTGGTCATTTGTTGCCAGTAGTGTATTTAGCTGCAGTGTTTGCGATTCAGCTTTTAACTGGTATATCCTGAAATAAATATCCGAGGGTACACGGGATATTCCTTTGGTTGCTACTGCATATTTTTCGGTAGCTTCCACCTGCGTTTTCTTTAATCCTGTACATGAAAAAAGAAAGAGCATTGATGCCGTTGCTATAATGATTTTATATTTCATCCTTGACTTTTGTGCACATAAGTAAGCAAATGATAAAATGCTTTCCAATAATCCATTCGGATAGCTGGGAAAACCAAGCTTAATTCAGTAATTTCAAAAGCTATAAAACTAATTTCTGCTAAAAAAGATAAACTATATTTTATTCCTCCTTTTTTGTGTAATAATATTATTGCCTGACGGCAGCATAGCGCAAAAAATTAACCGGTACAATACCTTTAGTTATAATGTAAATGAAGGCCTGTTGCAAAGCCATGTAATGGATATGGCTTTTGATAATAATAATTTTGGGTGGCTAAGCTTTGATAATGGATTACAGAAATTTGATGGCGAACATTTTGTAAAAATAAATATCCAGCCCGGCCTGCCGGATGATAAAAATGTAACTTTTTTCAAAAGCAGTAAAGGCACTTTGTACCTCAGTCACGTAAACGGCATCAGTAATTATAATAATAACAGCAATACTTTTACACAGGTTTACTTTTATCCAGCTCACCTGCTTACGCCTCCCATATTTTTAGGCGAAGACGAAGGCATTATTTATTTTTTTAACGGCAGTGGAAATATTTTGGGATTAAGTGAAGAATCAGGGCATATCATTAAAAATATTAACCCTGCTTTTAACCAGACGAAGTCAGATATTTTTTCTATTATTCCATCTGATAATATTATTAACCATACCATTGCAATATGGACAGATAGTATATTAGTATTTTGGGATCTGCAGAAAGAAAAAGCACTTCATAATTCCCGAAAAATTGATAATATACATTTACTCTCCAGTCCTCACCTCAGGAATGACCATGAAGTACTTTTCTTAAATACTGATATTCTGCCTGATAAAAACAATTTGATTAGCTATGATTATTTAGCAAATAAAATGAATGTGATCTCCACCAAACAAAAAGAAGAAAAGCCTTTAAGGTGTGATTTTTTTACCTGGCAAAACAACGATCTCTTTTCTTATTACAATCATATTTACGAAGTAGATGCGAAAAATTTTAGTGATTTGAATGAGATAGTAAGCCTGCAGAACAAACCTGTAGCGGGGAATGCAATTGTGAACAAAATGCTGGAGGACAATTTCGGCAACCTGTATGTACTTACTATCAACAATGGCTTTAGAAAAGTCATTCGAAGAAATTATCCATTGCGGTATTTTGGAACAGATGTAAAAGAAGATAATTTTATAATTAGTATTTGTGCAGATAAAAAGGCGAACCGTATACTGGCAGGCACTTTTGGCAATGGCTTACTGGTATTTGATACAATGCAGCAACTCGTAAAACATATTGAGTCCTTCCCGGGGCAGCCCAAAAATTTTTCACCATCCGGTATTATAAAAACAGGTAATGATGAGTATCTGTTATTTTGCTGGGGCCAGCAAAAGACCTGGCTTGTATCAAAAGAGTTCACTTCGTTTACTTCACTACCTTTTGCTAGATCAGCACCGAATGTTGATTATTATGGAAATGTAATTGCACAGGATAACCACACTACTTTCTTTCAGTCTGCAAATGTTTTTTATAAAATTAATAATGATCATCTATCTTCTATAAGTCAATATGGTTTAGAAAACAATCTTGGTTTCGGAAGTACCATCAGCAATGGTTTACTTGTGGTATTTTCTAATGATAAAGTCTCCTTTATTGATACATCCACTTTTACATTACAAAAACAAACAGACCTTAAAAATACGGGCGGGGTAAGATGTATGGCCACAGATAGGGATGGAAATATTCTGATCGGGGGTAATAAGGGACTCTTTAAAATAACTGCTTCCGGCAAATTACTTTTTCATTTGAATAAAGATCACGGCTTGCCCGATGAATGCATCTACGCAATAATGCTGGATGCCGAAGGGCATATATGGTGCAGTTGCAATAAAGGCATATTTAAAATAAGTGATGATGGTGCTGTTTTTCATTTAAAAAAAGAAGATGGCCTACAGGAGAACGAATTTAATACCAATGTAGTTACCTCAAGCCCCGATGGTGAACTTTTTTTCGGCGGAGTCAACGGCATCACTAGTTTTTTCCCTGCGGCCATTAAAGATTTTGAAGAAAAAATAAATGTTTTTATTACCGGCATCAAAGTTAATAATGAGCCTTTAAATATTGATACGGCAGTGTGGGAAATAAAAAATATAAAACTTCCTTATTACAAAAGCAGCCTCTCTTTCGATTTTATTGCAATGGGAAATAATAATCCCGGGCAATATGTCTATCAATACAAAATGGAAGGCATAGATGATCAATGGATACAGAACAATTCTTTTCAAACAGTACGTTATTATTTGCAACCCGGTAAGTATACCTTTAAAATTTATGCATCCCGTTTTTTTAATAAAGATGCGGTGCCGATAAAAGAAATATTCATTACTATTATGCCGCCTTTTTGGAAGACCTGGTGGTTTATAGCTTTGCTGATATCTGTGGGAACGGGTTTAATGGCGTATATTATTTCCCGCTATAACCGGTATAAATTCAGAAAGCATTTGAGAATTATAGAGGATGAAAAACAAATGCAGAAAGAAAGAGAACGCATTTCCCGTGATCTCCATGACAATATCGGTGCGTATGCAAATGCTATTTTGTATAATACAGAATTGTTGGAGAATGAAGAAAACTCTTCTATGAAAAGCAAACTGATGGGGGATCTCAAGTTTGCTTCAAAAGATATTATATCTTCCTTACGGGAAACTATCTGGGCATTTAAGAAAGATCATTATAGTGCTGAAGAATGCCTGATAAGGATCAAGAATTTTACGCAGGCTCTAAGCCGGTACTACCCAAAGATCAATTTTAAAATTTCAGGTGATGCACCTTTAAACGTAATACTATCAAGCACTACAGCACTTAATCTTGTACGCATAGTACAGGAGGCGGTGACGAATGCCATTAAGCATTCCGGCGCTTCTGTAATAAATATTATTAATGAGGTAAAACAAGATGAATGGAAGCTGGGAATTACAGATACCGGTAAAGGGTTTGATGCAGAAAGATCTGCAACAAGCGGAAACGGTCTACAGAATATGCAGCAAAGGGCAAAAGATGCCGGCTTTGGAATAACAATTACTTCCGGTGACTTAGGAACCGGAATAGAGATCAATATTAAAATTTAGGTATCCATGAGGGTTATTATTTTAATCTGAAATAAAGAACAATTTTAAATCATAATTGATCTATGTATATTAAGATAGCAATAATAGACGACAAGAGCAGCAACAGGAATATTTTAAAAGATAAGCTTCAGCGGCATGGCCATTTTCAGATAGTACTTATTGCAGAAGATGGTAAAGATTTTATGGAGCAGATGAATGTATTGCCCGCCGATAAAATGCCCGATGTTGCATTAATGGATCTTGAAATGCCCAACATGGATGGGGTAGATGCAATTGCAGTTGGCTCTTCTTTTTTTCCTTCGGTAAAATTTGTAGTGCTTACTATTTTTGATGACGAAGACAAAATCTTCAAGGCTATTAAAGCTGGCGCTTTTGGTTATTTACTAAAAGATGAAAGTGCAGAGAATATTACTGATATGCTTTGGCAAATGCATGAAAGCGGAGCCGGGCCAATATCACCAGGTATAGCTCATAAAATTCTGCAACTGGTACAAAATAATAATCTCACACTCATTCATAAAACAACGCCGGTTCCTCAGAAGACATTTTTCGATCTTACTGCCAGGGAAAGTGAGATATTACAATTGCTGGTGCAAGGATTATATTATAAAGAGATCGGCGCCCAGCTAAACATCAGCGTAAACACCGCCAAAAAGCATGTTATAAATATATATAACAAGCTTCATGTAAACAGCCGTGCCCAGGCTTTACATCTTGCTTATGAAAAAGGGTTGTTGTAATATTCCTTCCAAAATCTACTGCTATTAAAAATAAGGTATAAATTTTTTACTGACTATCAGTCACTTACAAAAGCCCCCTAAAAAATACTTCTCTCATTGTTTGGAAATAAACCTTCATTCCTTCTACCTTTGCACTCCAATTTAAAAAACTGCGGGGATAGCTGCGGTTTTCATCTTAAAAAAAAGACAATGAGTAAATTACATTTCACCACAAAACATGCGAACGAGGCTACCGTTAAGCACAACTGGTACGTTGTAGATGGTACTAATCAAACCGTTGGTCGTATGTGTGCCAAAATCGCTGCCGTTCTTCGTGGTAAGAACAAGGCTTATTACACTCCCCATGTAGATTGCGGAGATTTTATTATCGTTACCAACTGCGAAAAAGTTGTATTCTCCGGTAATAAACTGGAAGATAAAAAGTATTTGACTTTTAGTGGCTACCCTGGTGGGCAAAAAGGCGAAACAGCAAAAAACATGTTGAGTCGCAGACCGGAAGTTGTTATTGAAAGAGCAGTAAAAGGTATGTTACCTAAAAACCGCCTTGGCCGCCAGATGTACAAAAAACTATTTGTATACGTAGGTGGGGAGCATCCACATGCTGCACAAAAACCAGCAGAACTTACCTTTAATAAAATTAAATAAATTAAATAAGCCAGCTGTTTTCAGCCTGGCTAAAATATAAAAAATGGAAAAGCAAAAAAACGCAGTCGGCCGCAGAAAAGAAGCTGTAACACGTGTTTTCCTTAGTAAAGGAGATGGCGCTATTACAATAAACGGCAAAGACTATAAAACATACTTTCCTTTGGTTTACCTGCAAAACCAGGTAGAAGCCCCATTAAAAGTAGTAGAGTCTGCTGATAAATTTAATATAGTTATAAATGCAACCGGTGGTGGTGTAAAAGGCCAGGCAGAAGCTGCAAGGCTTGGCATTGCCCGTGCTTTACTTGAAGTAAGCGCAGACTATCGCCCGGCTTTAAAAGCTGCGGGTTTATTAAAGCGTGATCCACGTTCCGTTGAGCGTAAAAAACCAGGCCGTAAAAAAGCAAGGAAATCATTCCAGTTCAGCAAACGTTAATACCGGTTCATGGCTTATGGCTAATAGTTCATGGCAGTTGCCTTTAACTATGAACCATCAACTATTTACCATCAACCTTTTTAAAAATTACTATAATAATATACAATGGAAAATAACACTTCCTTACAACAGCAACTTTTAGAAGCAGGCGTTCACTTTGGTCACCTTAAGAAGAAATGGAACCCAAAAATGCTTCCTTACATTTTTGCAGAAAAAAAAGGTATTCACATCATCGACCTTAATAAAACTGTAGAAGGTTTGCAGGAAGCTGCAGCAGCACTGAAAGCTATTGCACGCAGTGGTAAAAAAATAATGTTTGTTGCTACCAAGAAGCAGGCAAAAGAAATCGTGATGGAAAGCGCTAAGCGTGTAAATATGCCTTTTGTAACAGAGCGTTGGTTAGGTGGTATGCTTACCAACTTCAACACTGTTCGTAAAAGTGTGAAGAAAATGCAGAGTATCGAAAAAATGCTGGGCGACGGTAGTGCAGAAAACCTGAACAAAAAAGAAAGACTTACCCTTACCCGTGAGAAAGATAAGATGGAAAAAGTATTGGGTGGCATCGCACAGATCAGCCGTGTACCCGCTGCTTTATTTATGGTAGATATAGGGCACGAACATATTGCTCTTTCAGAAGCAAAGCGTTTAAACATCAATACGTTTGGTATGGTAGATACCAATTGTGATCCTAATAAAGTTGATTTTGCAATTCCTGCAAATGATGATGCAACCAAATCTATCGCAATTATTGTAAACTACATCACCGCTGCAATAGCAGAAGGTTTGGCAGAACGCCAGGCTAATAAAGATGATGATGAGCATAGCGATACAGAGGAAAGTGCAGAAGCAAAAGCAGCACGTTTTGAAGCAAAACAAGATGGTAGTGATGACAGAAACCGTCGTGGTGGCCCTGGTGCTCCAAGAGGTGGTGGTCCAACAAAACGCAGAGTTCCAGGTCCGGGTGCAGGTGGTAGAAGACCAGCAGGTGGCCCGGGTGGTGCAAGATAATTGAAACCCCTCCGCCCCTAAAGGGGAAGCTAAGGAGGAGAAGTGTGCGAAGATTATGTTTTATAATTATTAGGTAACAAGCATTAGTAATTCTATTCATCATCGTTGTGTCACTCACTTGTACAGCATACAAATTATCATCGTTCAACGAAGCGATAATAAACGATCTTTAAAATATTTATAAACTTTAAATCTAAGTTTTCCGCCTAGCGGCGGAAACAGGGGCTAAATATTATGAGTGCAACTATAACAGCAGCAGATATAAATAAATTACGCCAGGCAACTGGTGCCGGCATGTTAGATTGCCGTAAAGCTTTAACAGAAAGCAATGGCGATTTTGAAGCAGCAATTGACTGGCTTCGTAAACAAGGTCAAAAGGTAGCAGCAAAACGCAGCGACCGTGAAGCAAAAGAAGGTGTGATCTTAGCAAAAACAACCGCAGACGGAAAATCAGGTATTGTACTTTGTATCAGTTGCGAAACTGATTTCGTAAGTAAAAATGCAGACTTCGTAGCATTTGCACAAAGCATTATGGATGCAGCAATTGCAAACAATGTAAAATCTGTTGAAGAGTTGAACAACGTTAGCATCAATGGTGCTAAAGTAAGCGATCTTATCAATGATAAGCTTGCATCTATTGGCGAAAAAATTGAAATTTCCAAGTTTGAAAGAATAGATGCACCTTTCGTAGCAAGTTATATACATGGTGCAAACCGTATGGGTGTATTGGTAGCGCTTACCCAGGAAGCTCCGGAAGCTGGTAAAGACGTTGCAATGCAGATCGCAGCAATGAATCCATTGGCAGTTGATGAGTCTTCTATTTCTCCTGAAACAATTGAAAGAGAAAAGAACATTGCAATAGAAATGATAAAAGCAGAAGGCAAGCCAGCTGAAATGGCTGAGAAGATTGCCGCTGGTAAAATGAATAAATTCTTTAAAGATAATACATTGATGGCCCAGGCTTTTGTAAAAGATGGTAACCAGTCAGTAGAAAATTATTTGAAGAGTGTAAATAAAGACCTTAAGGTTACAGATTTCAAAAGAGTAGCTTTAGGTTAATAACTTAATATTTTTTAAACCCGGTTTTTAACCGGGTTTTTTATTGCTGTTTATTTTTTCAGTATAAATTCCAGCGCTGAAAATATTTAAAAATATATCTTCGCAAAAGAAATCTAAAATCATATTTCACAAATCATAAATCTTTTATGCTTCCAAAATACAAACGCATTCTTTTAAAACTTTCAGGAGAATCTTTAATGGGTAATAAAAATTTTGGATTAGACTCTGATGTAATTGCCCAATACGCACTGGAAATAAAACAGATCACAGAAATGGGCGTGCAGGTTGCCATTGTGATAGGTGGTGGAAATATTTACCGTGGTATGAATGAAGCTGAAACCGGCATTGAAAGAGCACAGGGAGACTACATGGGAATGCTTGCAACCGTAATAAACGGAATGGCTTTGCAAAGTGGATTAGATAAAGTGGGCGCATATACCCGTTTACAAAGTGCTATAAAAATGGAGCAAATAGCGGAACCTTACATCCGCCGTCGTGCAATGCGTCATTTGGAAAAAGGCCGTGTGGTAATTTTCGGTGCCGGTACCGGTAACCCATATTTTACTACGGATACAGCAGGTTCATTAAGAGCGATTGAAATAAAAGCAGATGTAATTTTAAAAGGTACAAGAGTAGATGGTATTTATTCTGCTGATCCTGAAAAAGACCCAACGGCAACCAAGTATGGTCATATTTCTTTTGCAGAATGCATTTCTAAAAATCTTAAAGTAATGGACATGACTGCCTTTACACTCTGCATGGAAAATGAATTGCCGATCATTGTGTTTGATATGAATAAGCCTGGCAACCTGATGAGTGTAGTTACCGGAGAAAAAGTAGGAACATTGGTGAGATAATTTTACCGTAAAAATATTTTTAGAGCTGTCAGATTTTTTTTTGACAGCTTTTTTATTGCAGGTATAAAAAATGGGCAAAGTAATAAAAAGACGAAAAATTTGCATTCACAAACCAAAACAGCATAATTTACAAAAGCAAAAAATAAAATATGCTTACAGAAAAGCAAATAAAACAATTAAAAGGCGAGAACGAGTTACTGCAGCTTGAGCTGGAAGATGTAAACCAGATCATAAAGCAACGGGAAGAAGAATTAGAGCAATTGAAAAATACTGCTGCCACTGCCAGGCAATTGCAAAGCAGGCTGGATATGAACCTGCTTGAGATGGAACAGATGCAGAATGCGATTGGCGAAAAGCAAAAAGAATCTCATGGTTCCTTTGAGAGGATGGTGGAACTGGAAGAGGAATTGTATGCGGCACTCAAAATAAGAAATCAACATGCGGCCGTTTTAAAAGAAAATATTAGCCTGCAGGCAAACCTGCTTGACACCAGCAATGAACTGGAAGAAGCAGCCAGTCTTTATAAAAAGCTAAAGGAGCAAAAGCTGCTCGTATCTCAAACACAAAGCAACCTTGACATAGCATTGATAGAAATAGACAGCCTTAAAGAAGAGTTGAGCGAACTAAAAGAATTGAATTCAGCGCTGCTGAAAAAGAAATTTTCCGATCTCTAATTAAACACTTGCAAGTTTTACATATATTTATTATTTTGTTATTCTAAAAACTAATTATTTATGAACTTAATTGAAAGAGTAAAAAACATTTTAATAACGCCCAAAACGGAATGGGAAGTTATCAATACTGAGTCTGCAACTTCCGGTTCCTTATTTACCGGTTATGTTCTGCCATTGTCAATCTTTGCTGCTTTAGGTAGTGTTATTAAGTATTTTCTTTTTACCGGGGTAATTTTAGGTGGGTTCGGAATGAAATTTATTGTTGCATCAGCTGTGATCGCCTTTGTAGCATCCATTGTTGCCTATTACCTTACGGTAATTATTGTAGATATGTTGGCTCCAAGTTTTAATTCAGAAAAAAACATGGGCAAGTCTGCCCAGTTAGTTGCATATTCAGGCACGCCTTCATATATAGGTAGTTTTTTATCCTTTATACCTATTCTCGGATGGCTCATCGCTATTGCTGCGTGGGTTTATGGCATTTACCTAATGTACCTCGGTATTGGACCAATGAAGAAAACGCCGGAAGATAAAAAGGTGGTTTATATGTTGGTGGCTTATATTATCATGATCGCTATATATTTTATTATTGCTGCAATTCTTGGTGCAATAATTTTCGCTGCGTTAGGAACTGGTATGGCTGCCATGGGCGGATTCAGATAAACAGAAATAACAGGCTAATATTTTTTAAAGCATCTTTGCAAAAAGATGCTTTTTTATTTTAAAATTATTTTTAGATGAACTCAATAGCTGATATAAGAAAAGATTACAAACTGCAAACTTTAAATGAAGCAGATGTAGATTTAAACCCAATAGCGCAGTTTAGTAAATGGTGGAATGAAGCAACCCAAAGTGAGATAGTTGAAGTAAATGCAATGACATTGGCAACAGCTACCCCGCAAGGAAAGCCATCTGCAAGGATCGTATTATTAAAAGGCTTTGATGAAAATGGTTTTGTATTCTTTACAAACTATAACAGCCATAAGGCAAATGAGATTGCAGAAAACGGACATGCAGCATTGGTTTTTTTCTGGAAAGAATTAGAACGGCAGGTGCGTATAGAAGGGTTGGTAACAAAAGTAAGCGACGCAGCCAGTGACGAGTATTTTAACTCAAGGCCGGAAGGAAGTAAGATAGGAGCCTGGGCATCGCCGCAAAGCAAAGTAATACTTGCAAGAACAGTTATAGAAAACAATGTAACCGAGATTGAGAAAAACTTTAGTGGAAAAGAAATAGAACGGCCCCCGCATTGGGGTGGCTATGTTGTAAAGCCCAACCTTATTGAGTTCTGGCAAGGGCGAAGCAGCAGGTTACACGATCGTATTCAATATAGTATTGAAGAAAATAGCTGGCTGATTGAACGACTGGCGCCATAAAAAAAGCAGATAATTACAAAATGGATAATTGATAAACATACTTATCAATTATCCATTAATTTTTTAGGCTTTTTTTGCTGGAGCTGCTTTCTTTGCCGCTTCATTTGCTGCAACTGTTGCTTTAGATTTTGCAGGCCTTGATTTACCAAAAGAACCTTTAGTAATTTTGCCTTTTTTTGTTTTAATATCACCACGTCCCATAATATATATTTTTAGTTTTTTAAAAGATTATAAAAAAAGCAAGATACAACTGCATCTTGCTTTTTTAAAAATTTAATGAAGCTTAGATCTTAGCTGATAATTCTTTACCTGCTTTAAACTTAGCAACTTTTTTTGCTTTGATTTTGATTACAGCACCTGTCTGTGGATTACGTCCGTTACGTGCAGCTCTTTTTGATACTGAGAAAGTACCAAATCCAACCAGAGTAACTTTGTTACCACTTTTTAAAGTTTTAGTAACTGCTTCTACAAAAGAATCTACAGTTGCGTTTGCTTGAGTTTTTGTGATGCCTGCGTCATCAGCAATTTTAGCGATTAATTCAGCTTTGTTCATAATGATTTTTTTGAAATTTTATAGTGGGACAAATATAGAAGGTTTTTGATTGCAACAAAATTATTTTTGATAAAAAATTATTTTATAAAAATCGCTACAATTCAACATTCACAAGCATTTTAACGAAAATTTCCCTTAGCAAATAATTGCGGAAAGAAAGGCTATGATGCTCAAATCCTTTGTGGATAAGGCTTTCATGAAAATTTTTCTTCAAATCCTTTGTTAACAGCACTTGCAGCGAAAAATAAAATCCAATTTATTTTGAAATAATACGCATTTTTAATTTTGCACAATTAGTGCACAACCTGCATTAACGACCGGAAAGCGATGAATTTGTTACCCCATTTATCAAAAGATTGCTGGCGCATAATAGATGCAAATTTTTCAATGTAAAGATTATAAAGAGCTTTGCTTTCAGCAAAATATTGTATTGCATAAGTAAGACCATCTGTATTATCTGTTTCTAATAATTCCAAAATAACCGCATTGGTAAAGCAACCAGTCTCTTTCATTTGCGGTATGTGTTCATCCTTTATCCATTGCAGCCAATTTGCGCTTATGGAATGGTCCACTTTTGTTGTTACATTATAAATGATACCCCCTCCGCCTCCTAAAGGGTGAACTGGTATTTTAATATCGCTGGCATTTTCAATCATAAAATAATTACATTTTTATTTCTAAATAGATGGGACAATGATCGCTGTGTTTTACATCAGGGTAAATTGTTGCGGCAATTAATTGTTCCTGCAAAGCTTCTGTTACCGTAAAATAATCAATACGCCATCCTTTATTATTTAAGCGCACACTCGGGAAACGCTGACTCCACCAACTATACTGATGTGGATCTTTATTGAAATGCCTGAAAGTATCAAGCCAGCCACTACCTAAAAACTGCGTCATCCAATCTCTTTCTTCCGGCAAAAAACCAGATGATTTTTTATTCCCTTTCGGATCATGAATATCAACTTCGGTATGAGCAATATTGTAATCACCACATAATATAATTTTAGGATTGGATTTTTTTATTTTATCCAGGTAACTGTGAAATTCTTTTAACCACTGGTATTTATATCCCTGCCTGATGTCTCCTGATGTGCCTGATGGAAAATAAGCATTGATCAATTTAATATCGCCAAACTGTAATTCTATAACACGGCCTTCTGCATCGCTCATTTCAAAACCGCTGCCTATTTTTACTGCCGTAGGTTTTATTTTGGTAAAAACAGCAACACCACTATACCCTTTTTTTTCTGCGCTGAACCAGTGGTGCTCAAAGCCCAGGTCTTCCAGCAACTTAGTATCAATATCTGCATTGGTTGCTTTTGTTTCCTGCAGGCATATAACATCTGCCGGATCAGTTTTTAACCAATCAATAAACCCTTTTTTTATGGCGGCACGAATGCCGTTTACGTTGTATGAAATGATCCGCATCTTTTTTTTGTGAAAGTAGTAATGATATTTGTTTTGCCGAAAATAAAATTGTGAATTTAACCAAATACAGTTTTCAATTAATTTAACTTGCGGGCTTAAAGAAAACTATTATGAAAAGAATTACACTGGCAATTATAATCCTTGCAGGATTCTCATTTGCTTCTAAAGCACAAACAGAAAGAGATTGGTTTTTAATAGGCAGTGATATATCTGATATTGGCCTTAATCTGCAAAAAGGTAATACCGCTTTTAACTTTGCGGTTTCTCCAAAAGTTGCCTGGTTTATCAAAGATAATTTTGCTTTGGGTGGAGAGGTAGATCTTGGTATCAATACTGCAAATGGATATACACAGTTCAAGTACGGCATTGGCCCATTGGCCCGTTATTATTTTACTTCAAAAGATGCTGCAACTCCAAGAAAAACAAGAATTTTTGCTGAAGCAAATGTTGGAATTTTTGGGCAGAACACCAAAGTGAGCGGAAGCTCAAGCTATAATACCAATGGCTTAGGCTTTGGCATCGGCCCGGGACTTGCTTATTTTATAAATGAGAATATTGCCCTTGAAGGATTAGTAAAATACAATGGAACAGTTGGTTTTGGTAATACTACTACTGTTAATTCTATTAACCTTAATATTGGCTTCCAGATTTATTTGCCAAAAGCAAAAATCAGATCTGTTGCAAAAAGTATGTAAGTAATTTTATAATTAAAAAGCCTTTGCTGATTATAGCAAAGGCTTTTTTTATTATTCTAATACCGGGCGAAGCCATCTTGAAACTTCCTCCAGCGGCATTTCTTTTCTTGCTGTATAATCTTCCAGTTGATCTTTCTCAATTTTCCCTACCCCGAAATATTTACTTTCTGGATGTGCAAAATACCAACCACATACAGAAGAGGCCGGATACATGGCAAGTGATTCTGTTAAATGAATGCCTGTATTTTCTTCGCCACCCAGCAAGTGAAATAATTTATATTTTTCTGTATGATCAGGACAGGCAGGATACCCTGGTGCCGGCCTAATACCTTGGTATTCTTCTTTGATCAGATCTTCATTGCTAAGTGTTTCGTTATTTACATAGCCCCAATACTCTACTCTTGTTTTTTTGTGAAGCAGTTCTGCAAATGCTTCTGCAAGCCTGTCGGCCAAAGCCTGTAAAGTAATTTTATTATAATCATCCAGGTTGTCATTAAATCTTTGTATGTGTGGTTCAATTCCCTTTATGGTTACTGAAAATGCACCCAAATAATCCTGCTTTTCTTTTTCAGCCGGGATTATAAAATCTGATAAAGATAAATTTGGCTGGCCTGGTGCTTTTTTTATCTGCTGCCGCAGGGATTGCAATTTTACAATTTCTTCTCCATTAGGAGAGTTGGAAAGGGCTTTTATTTCGATGGTATCTGCGGCAGTTTTTTTAGCTTCCCAAAAACCAACTGCGCCTTGTGCAGTCAACCATTTTTCTTCAACGATTTGCTTTAATAATTTTCTTGCATCCTTATAAAGAGCTGTTGCCTGTTCACCTATTATTTCATCGCTTAATATCTGTGGAAATTTTCCGTGCATTTCCCATGCAATAAAAAATGGTTGCCAATCTATATATTCCACCAGTTCTTCCAGCGGAAAATTATCCATGATTTTCGTACCAATAAATGTTGGCTGCACCGGTGTAAAATCATCCCATTTAATAGCGGCACCGTTTTGCTGCGCCTGTGCAAAAGGTAAAAATTGTTTTACAGATTTCTTATTTCCAAAATCAACTTTTAGTTTATCATATTCTTTTTTTATACCCTCTAAAAATGCAGGCTTTTGCTCCGGACTCAGCAGACTGCCGGCTACGGTTACACTACGACTGGCATCCAGCACATGCACTACGCCATCATCGTATTGCGGCGCTATTTTTACAGCAGTATGCATACGGCTGGTTGTAGCACCGCCAATCATCAATGGCAATTTTATGCCACGCCTTTTCATTTCATGTGCCACATTTACCATCTCATCCAAAGATGGCGTTATCAGTCCGCTTAGGCCGATGATATCTACTTTTTCTCTTATAGCGGCATCTAAAATTTTATCTGTTGGTACCATTACACCAAGGTCAATAATATCGTAACCATTACAACCAAGCACCACGCCGACAATATTTTTTCCAATATCATGCACATCTCCTTTTACAGTTGCCAATAATATTTTGGGAGCACCGGCTGTTTCTTCATTGATCGTACCTGCTGCAAGATGCGCCTGCTTTCGATCTTCTTTTTCCTGTTCAATAAAAGGCGTTAAAACTGCAACCGCTTTTTTCATTACACGGGCGCTTTTCACCACCTGCGGTAAAAACATTTTTCCACTGCCGAAAAGATCACCAACGACATTCATACCATCCATCAGGGGACCTTCAATTACTTCAAGTGGCTTTGCATATTTCTGCCTGGCTTCTTCTGTGTCTGCATCTATATAATCTGTAATACCATTTACCAATGAATGCGACAACCTGCTTTCAACAGGCTCTTTGCGCCAACTTTCATCCTTTATAATTTCTTTGCCTTTGGCTTTTATAGTTTCTGCAAAATTTATCAGTGCTTCTGTTGCCTCATTATTATCGTTGTTACGGTTTAGAATTACATCTTCACACATCTGGCGAAGCTTAGGCTCTATTTCATCGTACACAACTAATTGCCCGGCATTTACAATACCCATATCCATACCGGCTTTAATAGTGTAATACAGAAAAACTGCGTGCATGGCTTCCCGTACGTGATCGTTACCACGAAAAGAGAAAGACATATTACTAACACCGCCGCTTATTTTTGCCAGCGGCATCAATTGTTTTATTTCTTTGGTAGCTTCTATGAAGTCTACTGCATAATTATTATGTTCTTCTATACCGGTTGCAATAGCGAAAATATTCGGATCAAAAATAATATCCTGCGGGTCGTAGCCAACCTGCTCGGTTAAAATTTTATATGCCCTGTGGCATATTTCTACTTTGCGTTCTTTGGTATCTGCCTGGCCAACTTCATCAAATGCCATTACAATCACAGAGGCGCCATAACTTTTACAAATGAAAGCCTGCTCAATAAATTTTTCTTCTCCTTCCTTCATGGAGATAGAGTTTACAATGCACCTGCCCTGTACACATTTTAGCCCGGCCTCAATGATCTCAAATTTACTGCTATCGATCATGATAGGGATCTTTGCAATATCCGGTTCAGCCTGCACAAGATTCAGGAAAGTGGTTATTGCTTCCACACCTTCCAGCATGGCATCATCCATGTTTACGTCAAGCACCTGAGCGCCGTTTTCTACTTGTTGGCGGGCAACGGATAATGCTTCTTCGTATTCGCCGGAGCGGATAAGCCTGGCAAATTTTTTACTACCGGTTACGTTTGTACGCTCCCCGACATTTACAAAATTTGTTTCCGGGCGAATGATCAGGGGCTCCAGGCCGCTTAATCTTAAATATGGTTTAATTAATGTCATTCTGTTTTATTTTTAATCACACACGCATAAAGACTCAAAAAAATTTACTACTTTATAAAGCTTCCTCCAACACTGGCAATTCTCTTGCACTGTATTTTGCAACTTCATCTGCGATGTGTTTTATATGATCTGGTGTAGTGCCGCAGCAACCACCAACAATATTCAGCCAGCCATTGGCTGCCCACTCTTCTATGATATGTGCTGTTTCATGTGGCTGCTCGTCATATTCACCAAAAGCATTTGGTAAACCTGCATTTGGATATGCTGAAGTATAACAGGCAGCAATAGACGAAAGTTCCTGTATGTGAGGACGCATTTCCGCTGCACCCAATGCACAATTAAGGCCAATGCTTAATGGGTTTGCATGCATTACAGAAACATAAAATGCTTCCAGCGTTTGGCCGCTTAAAGTGCGACCACTGGCATCTGTAATGGTTCCGCTTATCATGATCGGTAATTCCGGTAAATTATTTTTACGGAAATAATTCTTTACTGCATAAATAGCAGCTTTTGCATTTAATGTATCAAAAATTGTTTCTACCAATAATAGATCTACGCCACCATCTGACAAACCTTTTATCTGCTCGGTATAAGCTGCTGCCACTTCATCAAAAGTTACTGCCCGAAAGCCGGGATTATTTACATCGGGTGAAAGTGATAAAGTTTTATTTAATGGGCCAATGGCTCCGGCAACAAAGCGTGGCTTTGAAGGGTTCATGGCGGTATATTTATCTGCGGCGGCACGGGCGCATTTTGCAGAAGCAATATTTAGTTCGTAAGCCAATGATTGCATATCATAATCTGCCTGGGCAATTAAAGTGCTGCTGAAAGTATTGGTTTCAATGATATCTGCGCCGGCGGCTAAATATTCTTCGTGAATGGCTTGAATGATCTCCGGCTGCGTAATGCTGAGCAAATCGTTATTTCCTTTTACATCGGTATGCCAGTCTTTAAATCTTTGGCCACGATAATCTGCTTCTTCCAGTTTATAGTTTTGCACCATAGTGCCCATAGCGCCATCGATGATGAGAATGCGTTTTTTTAATTCGTCTTTAATGTTTGCCATTGTTGTTGTTTTATCACCGCTAAGGCGCAAAGACACTTAGCGTTTTTATTTTTTTTTACCACTAATGCACGAATAAAATACAGGTTATGTTTATCGTCATTAATACGTTAACACAAATTTTGTTTTTTACCACAGAGTATCGCTGAGTTTTACACAGAGTAACTTTGAGTTTTTGTTTTTTACCTCAAAGTTAAACGGAATCCGAAAGAGAGATAAACTACATTTTCTGTTGAATATTGTTTTGCTGTACAAGTGAGTGACACAACTACGATGACCAAAGCTGTAACTGCTTGTACCCAAAAAATAATTAAACTGGTGAAACGATTTGCAAATCCGGGGAAGAGGCTGGAGATGGTTTTCGTTTATTAGTTCAATTAGAAATAAATGCGGGGGTTGAACAATAAACAAATCCGCCCCTGCAACAGTACAAAGGTATAAAAAAAACAATATGAAAAGTGCAAATTTTGGGGTTTGTTATTGGCCGGTGGAAATGTAATTTTCTACAGGGATGCGATTGCTGATGCTTTTAGCAAGGGTCATTTCGTCTGCATACTCCAGTTCGCCGCCAAAGGCGATGCCACGGGCAATAGTGGTGATCTTTATCGGAATCGTTTTCAACCTTCGGCCAATATAATATATAGTAGTATCGCCTTGTATATTTGGATTTAAAGCAAAAATCAGCTCCTGCGTTTCTTCTGTTTTTATGCGTTCGGTCAGCGGCTCTATAGTTAATTGCTCAGGACCAATGCCATCCAATGGTGAAATGATGCCGCCAAGAACATGGTACAATCCGTTAAACTGCTGTGTGCTTTCGATAGCAATTACATCCCTGATGTTTTCTACCACGCAAATGAGATGCTGTTGGCGCATGGGATTGCTGCAGATATTGCACAACTCTTTATCGGAAATATTATGGCAACGTTTGCAGAATTTTATTTCGGCCCGCATTTTTGAAATGACAGCGCTGAAATTCTCCACTTCTGCTTCGCTTTGCTTAATGAGGTGAAGTACCAGGCGTAGCGCTGTTTTTTTGCCGATGCCGGGAAGTTTTGCAAATTCGTTTACCGCATTTTCTAAAAGAGTGGAGGAGAAAACCATGGCGCAAAGATAAGAACGACCAATTGACTTAGTAAGGAATGTATGAAAAAAAGCTGCACTTTTTGGAGCAGCTTTTAAAAATGAATTTTGATCTTTTAATTATTGCGGCAGCTTTGTAAATTTACCTGTAATAATTGTATTGTATTCCACGCCTTCGATTTCTACAATGGCTTCTACACTGCAACTTCCATTGGAACAACTTATGCGGCTCACATTTTTAATGTTGCAAGCTGCGGGACCGCCGGTTGCAGCGTTTGCCGCAGAATGAGTCTGTCTTTTGCCACTACCTTTTACCGAGCCATCCCAACCTTTCCTCTCAGCTATACTCCCGCCCTTCACTGTTCCGTCCCAACCTTTTCTTTCAGCAATACTTCCGCCTTTTACAGTTCCATCCCATCCTTTTCTCTCAGCTATGCTTCCGCCTTTTACTGTTCCGTCCCAACCTTTTCTTTCTGATTTACCGCTCCCCTTTACGGAACCATCCCAGCCTTTTCTAAAACTTGTGGAATTCTCAGAAGACATCCATTTTACCGGTATTACTTTATAAGTGTCAGAGCCGGAAAGTTGACCGACGCCTGACTTATCCGGCATATTCAACACAAGTGTACCAGGATAAAAAATAGTATGATCTGTACCATTTGAACCTGTTACCGATAGGTTTCCTTTACCCTCAAATAATGGGTTCATGCCGGAGCCTCCGCTTTGTTCATAAAGTGGGTTGCTTACAGTATTTTCATCTGTATCATCAAAATCCCATGGGTTATATGACTCAGATGGAACTGACCTTTTTGATCCTTTTTTCTTTGGCGTTCCTTGTTCTGAAATGGCCATTTTATTTTCAGACAAAGGATTTGTGCCGGATGAACCACTGCCTTGATAAAGAGGACTGCTAATAATACTTTCGCTTACATTATCATCTGATAAAATATTTCCAGCAGCTATATCCCTATGAATTATTTTGTAAGTAATGCCTTCATGTGTGAAAATAATTGGTTGATATTGCCGCCGGCCAGCATCTTGACCTGTAGCAACATCGCCTGGTGAAACAATTGCTTCCCCATCATTAAAATCTAATTCTTTTGTAATTACAAAAGGCTTGTGCATTCGTTTGCCTGTAGGCATTCCGGATGCTGGATCCCTGGGTGAAATGATCTCATAACTATTTTGATCTGGATCTATTAAAACAGAATAAGGTTTATGCATTCGTTTACCGGTTGGTAAGCCTGAAGCCGGGTCTCTTGGTGAAAGAATTTCATTAGCATTATCAGCATCCATTGTAATTACAAAAGGCTTGTGCATTCGTTTACCTGTAGGCAAGCCAGATGCGGCATCTCTTGGCGAAACGATTGTAGCCTCATCATTAAAATCTAATTCTTTTGTAATCACAAAAGGCTTATGCATTCTTTTACCGGTTGGTAAACCAGATGTAGGGTCTCTTGGTGAAACGATTTCGTTCTCATTAAAATCTAATTCTTTTGTAATCACAAAAGGCTTATGCATTCTTTTACCGGTTGGTAAACCAGATGCAGGGTCTCTTGGTGAAACGATTTCGTTTTCATTAAAATCTAATTCTTTTGTAATCACAAAAGGCTTATGCATTCTTTTACCAGTTGGTAAACCAGATGCAGGGTCTCTTGGTGAAACGATTTCGTTTTCATTAAAGCCGTCACCATCTAAATCTCCCGTAACAAGAACGGAACGGCCTGTTGCCATGCCGCTAGCTGCTTCACGGGCAGTAGTTACTTCTGCATACATTTTATTATCTAAAGTATAAATTGTACTGAAGTCTGCAGTAAAATCTTTGTTGGTAACACTTAAAGGGTTGTGAATAGTGCTTGCCACTACGATGCCGGCAATAGCTTCACCAGTTATTGCGCTAATCTGACCAGATGATTGGACATTCAGCTCTGAATACTTAACGGTTGCAAGATTTTTCTTTCTGGCAGCCACGTTATTTGAGCCTTCGTTTGTATTGATCACTTCTACAAGCATTTTATTATTTGCGTAGATCACATTATTTGCATTGGTGCATTCATTTATCGGTATTTCTAATATCCGGAAACCATTATTTTTCTCTGAAGGAGACTCCTTAATATTTACAACTAATGTGTCTTTATTTACGGTAACTGCATAGGCTCCCGGCTGAATATTGTTTATCGAAAAACTTCCATCAGCATTCGTTTTGGAAGTGGTAGGCATGTCAGATCCTTTTTTTGCACCCATATCTGATTTTGCCTGATAATAATCATACCCTTTTTTTGAAATCCACGCAGCAATGTTTGGGTTGCTTTCTACAGGAAGTTTATAAAAAGATACATCTGCTCCGGCCACGGTATTTTCTGCACTTACTCCACATTGGTTGATACCTGCGCCATCTCTTGTTTGAAAAGCAAAAGCTGTTAAGTAATTCTCAACTGTTGATAACGGTTGCAGCATCTTCTCCCCAAAATCCATTTTGGGTGTTTGCCTGGCGGTAGAAATTATTTCTATTTTTTCAGGATTGAAAACAAGTGTATCATTATAAATATTTGAATGATGTGTACCCGTTGGCGATTCAGCAGACATCCGCTGATTTTTAACGTTGCCCTTTGTTTTAACAACGTGATCGGCTTCTTCAGCGTCATTATCATAAGCCATTTCTGTATTACGGAAATTTGAACGGGTAGACCGAGATGCTGGGTTTGACTGTTTACCAATATTTAACTGCAGCCCGATAGATGCCTGAACAAAATTATTTTTTGCTGTAAAATATAATGGGGCTATACCTTTCTCTCTGTCGAAATTATAATTTACCTGGTCCGTATTAGCACCAAAATAATTTGCTGCCAATTGCAAGTCAACCATTTTAGTGATAGAAAAATTTAGCCCGGCACCAACGTTATATGCAATGGCATTTTTATTATCACCAGCCTGGTTTACATAAATATTGTTTACTACTCCGTTCTCTTTATAAATAACAGCATATTGCGACGGTTCATTAAATGCATATCCGCCCTTAGCCCATAAATTAATACTGAAATGGTCTTTTTGATATGAGGCAACCGGGCCAGCTAAAAAATGAGTGCTTTTAAAAAGTGATTCTTTAAATGTAAGTCCGGAAACAGGGAAGCCATATTTTTGGGCAAGTGACTGGCCTATTTGTTTGTACTTATCATTTGTACTTACAGAATTAAGATAACCAACATAGACCCCAAGGCCCGCTTTAAAATTTTTTCTTCCAACAACGTAATTAAGGTGATTGCCAAAATGGATACCGGTGCCGGCGTGTGTGCCATTTGTTCCGTCACTACTAACGGGCAATGAAATACCAGTTTGTATTACAGACTGAAAAGAAGATTGGGCCGAAGCTGTACCGGATGCTAATAGCAATATGCCGATATAAGGCAAAAAAGGATTTTTCATGCAAAAGATTTAATTGTATAAGGGTTTCGCCATCCAGCATGAATAAAAATTAAACAAACTTACATGACGCTAAACCTTCATATAACGTAAATACTTCAATTATATTGGATGAAAAAAACGATCAACAAAATTAATATAGATAAACAGTGGAAGCATAACGGGAGATTTTCAGAACTGAAAGTGGATCTTAGTTGGCTGACTCAATTTATGCAGAGGCATTATCAATTATCAATTAAAAAAATTATTCGTTACAGTTTTATATCCCGTTCATTATCCCAGTCTGCTTTTATTTGCAATTTATCAGGTAGAGAAATAACTTTTTCTGGCTGGAGTTTTTTAGAATAATCTCCATGATCCCATTTACCGTTTTGGTTTATATCGTATAAAATTCTTATTTCATAATCGCCCGGAGGAAAAAGTTTGTTACTCCATTCCATAGCCGTTACGGGGAATGAGGATTTGATCTCATCCTGCTGTACAAACTGTAAAACAGGATGTTTAGATAAATCAAGGCCAGAGAAGCGAAGGACCAAACGGCCATAATTTTCTATGGCTTTTGCTGCGAAGCGAAGGGTGTCATTTTTTACAAGCATATTGCCAATCGAATCTTCTACTGCTTCTTTTGGTATCAAAAGAATATAATCCGCTTCGGGCTGCCATGGCGTATAAACAGTGGCAATTTTAGCTATACTGTCCAGCAAAAATTTTGTGTTGCCAATGGAATGATAATTGGTATCTGTAAGGATGATCTTTTGTGTATCAAATATTTTTAACGGATTTAAAAAGGTAAGTTTCAAAGAATCTAAAAGACTTTGTTTTCCCTGCTCAAGATTAGTAGTGAAACTAACTATTTTCGGTGCATTTGGTTTTTTTACAGCAGTAGATGTATTGGCAGATTTTTTTTCTTTTTCCAGGGCAGATGCATACAAAGTCTGAGATGGAGTACTGGAAGAAACTACAACATCAGTATCAGAAAAAGCAAACATCTCATTTTTAGAATTATAGGTTTTACCGCCATCGCCATCTTTTAATGCATACACTCTGAATTTTTCCGCAGGTAAGTTTTTAAAAGTAAAACTGCCATCACTTGCAACTCTTGCAATGTAGTTTGGTTTTATTTTCTGTACAGAACTATCATCGGCATTTCTGTACAACATTGCGATCATGGTAGAATCTGCCTTTCCGCTTTCTGCTAAAAACACTTTACCGCTAAAGCTGAGAGAATCAATGATTTCACCAGTTGAGAAAATATAACTGAAATTTTTAAGAATATTACCTTCATTCACATCTTTTATGGCATTGCCAAAATTTACAGCGTACGTTGTATTTGGTAAAAGAGAATCCCTGAATTTGATAGTAACATTTTTTAAATTGTATAAAATAACAGGATTATTTTTTTGTACCGGCGACACAAGCAAATTATTTTGCAGATCCTGCACATCCAGGTATTCATCAAAATTTAGAGATATTCTATTGCCTTTAAAATTAGTGGTATTCTGTGGAGGATTTGCTCTTACCAGCACAGGTGCCAGGCTATCTTTCGGGCCACCTACAGGAGCTCCTATTTGTGCACAACCAGAGTTGAACGTAGTGATCGCATATAAACAAATCAATAATGCCCCTAAAAAACTAAAACACTTTCTCATTTATAAATACTGTTGTAAAATTTGCCATGAAGATATTGCAAGATAGTACGCAAAGCAGCATGCCGTTAAACATTCGCAAAGAATTTGCATTATTCTTCTTCCTCTTCCAGGTCGTGTAATACTACCGCCAGCTTATTATCCTTTACAAAATTACACCAATGGCAATCTTCTTTACCGCAGCCGGTGTAAAAATTCCGATCCTGAATTTTTGCCCATACCTGTGTTATCTGTTGTTTCACTGTTTCAGTGTCTGCCGGCGTAATAATTATTTTTTCCTTGCGGTATTCTTTCTTTTTATCGGGTTCTATAAAATCGAACTCGGTGCTGATCACCTGCCAGTCTTTTTGCTGATAATTATCAATTAATATTTTATAAAAAACTGCCTGCCGCCAGTAATCGCCGCCGTTAGGTGATTTATCGCTTGGACCTTTCATCTTTGAAATAGCCTTATCAATATCACCACTTTTATAATCTACTACATTTACTTCTCTACCATTAAATTCAAGCTTATCCAGTTTTCCTTTCAGCGGCACATCATTTACCACTACCCCACGAATATTGCGTTCTATGGCTACAACCTTGTTCCAGGTATTGATATATTTCGCATAATAATTCCGCAGCACTTCATCGCCGTATTCAATACGCCTGTCAAAAGCTTCTTGTGTAAAATGCTCCCGGTGACGGTTTATATACTTATTAAAATCTGCAACCATTTCATCTGCCGATGGAAACGTTTCTTTCTTGCCGTCCTGCATCTTTTTGAAAAGTTGCTCTAATGCAAAATGGATGGCACTACCAAATTCAGTAGCTTCATTTTTACCGGTAGGTATGCGGATGAGATTTTTATAATAGAAACCTAAAGGACAATTTAAATAATTGCTGAGTGCTGTAACATTCATTACAAATTTTTCCAGCAAAGCTGTAATAAAATCTTCTTCAGGCTTTTCAATTTCAGGAGATTGTGCGGTGAATTGTAAAATCTGAAACTGCAGCATTTCCTCCTCAGATAATATTACAGGTGTTATTTCTATCGGGTGTTGATCTGTAATTTCTGCGATGAACATGGAAGGTTCAAGTTGCTTGCCATCATTTTTATATTTGGCAAAAGAAATATATAAATGTTTTTCTGCACGGGTAAGCGCTACGTAAAAAAGGCGGCGTAATTCTTCATCCACCGCTGCTGATGGTTGTGAAGAGAACATAGTGTCTGGTAGCTTGTAACCGCCACCGGGCTTGCGTTTTTTCTCCCAGGAAGAAGCATTAGCACCTACAAAAAACAAGTATTCGAACTCAAGGCCTTTGCTGCCATGCGCTGTTAAGAGATTGACCGCTTTATCGCTGCCGGAAATATTTACCATTGGCAAAGGCAGCGCTTCTTTTTCCATCAGGTCGATGATCTCTATCAAGCCTTCCAGTTTTAGAAAGGGATTGCGGCTGGTTTCTTCTTTAATAAAATCGAACAGGCCGGTAAGCAATTGCATTAACGGGATCTTTTCATCACTGCTCATTATGTATGGCAGTACGCCCGCATTCTGCACAATGTTTGAGAAGAGTTGCTGCAAAGTAACATTGGATACATCTGCAATTAACTGCTCTAATATTTTGCTGAACAAAACCAGTTTTTCATTCAAACCTTTATCAAATAAAGTTTGCGCAGGCTGGTTGGCTTTATCGTATAATAATTTGCGTAGCGATGTTGGGTCACCGGTGTATTTTTTACTATTCGTTTCTACGGTAAGCTTTGCTATTTCAATTGGGGGCACCTGGTAAAAATCGAAATGAAGTATTTCGAAAAGCATTTCATCACCACCATAAGGCGTATCATGCTCTGCATTTAAATAACGTAGAATAGTTATTAATTTATTTATAAAAGGCTGCTCTAAAATATTAATGCTTCGCTTGCTGTAAAATGGAATACCTTTTAAACGAAAAAATTTCGATAACTCTTCACCATACCTGTTCTCTTTATATATCACTGCAATTTTTCCGGGAAGAGCGCCTTCCTTTATCAGCTCATCAACCTTATTTGTAATGGCAGCCATTTCTTCTTTTACAGAATTGTATTCTGTAATTACCGGCAGGTTTGTAAGTGTATTTATTTTTATGTTAGATGAAACCAGTTCTTTGCTTAAGCCTTCAATTTGTTTTACAAGACGTTCTTCATTTTTATTAATGATCGTTTTTGAAATATCGAGAATAGGTTGTGTACTGCGGTAATTATTGGTAAGTACAATTGTTCTTAAATCGTTGCTGTAATTATTTGCAAACTCCAGCATATTCTCCACGTTCGCTCCCTGGAAACGGTAAATACTCTGATCATCATCACCCACCACAAATACATTTGGCTTATCCCAAAAATTAATGAGAAGCTGTACCAGCCTGTTCTGTGTGCCGCTCGTATCCTGGTATTCATCTACAAGGATGTATTGAAAACGTTCCTGGTAATTGGAAAGTACAAAAGGGTTTTCTTCAAATACTTTTATTACCCAATTGATCATATCGTCAAAATCGTAACGGTTTTTCTGCCGCATTAATTTCTGATAATTCTCAAATTCACCTACGGCAGCTTTTAATTTTTCCAGCCGCTCTTTTTCTTCATCTATTTTATCCTGCTTTACATCGCCGGCATTAAACTGTTTGTATTTTCTTTTGTAAATAAATTCATCTCTAAGCGGCAGGTCTTTTAAATACTCATCAATTTTTTCGTTGATAAATTCCGGTTTCCAGCCTTCTCTTTTCATAGAAGAAAAAAGGCTACGCAGATTATTTATTTCAAAATACACATCGCCCCGGTATCTCTTGAGCGGATTGTTTTTCGGGAAATTATCTATCAGTATTTTAAAAAGCTGGATGTTTTCCAATTCAGAAATAGCATCCAGAGAATTTTTTTCGAAGAGAGAAAGATTGTCCTGGATAACATCATTGCAGAAGGCATGGAATGTATAAATATTTACTTTGTACGCATCTGCCCCAATAAATTGCTGTAACCTCCGGCGCATGGCTATTGCCCCGGCATCCGTATACGTAAGGCAAAGAATATTTTCCGGTAAGGTATCTGTATCCAATAATATTTTACCAATGCGTGCCGCAAGGATCTGTGTTTTACCAGTGCCGGGACCAGCGATAACCATTACCGGGCCTTCGATGGTATCTACTGCAATCCGTTGTTGGGGATTGAGTTTTTCGTACTCTTCAGTAAATTTATTTTTTAGATTCTGGCGATATAATTGCATGTATTGGATGTGGCTTTTTTGGAAGTGTAAGTTATCGAAATAAAGTTTTTAAGGATGATTAAAGCTGCCAATCATTATAATTTTATTAACCTGTAAACAATATTTAGAAAGGATTGTTATTACCAAAAGAATCATGAGTAAAGTATATAGTTTAAAAGAAGTACAGTTACTGCCGGTGAGCCTTGATAAGGCATGGGATTTTTTCAGTAATCCGGCAAATCTGCAGGCGATAACCCCGGCAAATCTTGGTTTTCAGATCATTTCAAAATATCATGGCGATGTGATGTATGCAGGGCAGATAATTGAATATAGGGTAAGGCCGATTTTAAATATCCCCCTTTACTGGATGACGGAGATAACACATGTCTCTGACAAAAAATATTTTGTAGATGAACAGCGGTTTGGGCCTTACAGTTTATGGCATCACCAGCATCATTTTAAAGAAGTGAGTGGTGGCGTGGAAATGACCGATATAGTTCACTATAAATTGCCCTTCTGGTTTTTGGGAGATATTGCAAATGCTATTTTAGTGCGTAAGCAACTGAAAGGAATTTTTGATTTCAGAAGAATAAAAACAGAAGAACTCTTTGGGAAGATGTAATATCCAAAAAGTTCTTTTGCGAAATTTATTTGTATAAATTAATGATCGGCGAAGGATAAAGTTTATCCCGGCATTCTTGTAATATATTTCTCTATTTGTTTTATCTGATCTACGATCTGCGGAGTAGTAGGTTTAAATCCTTTAGCCTTTTTAAAATATTCTTTAGCTGCCCTGAATTCTCTTTTGTTCATCATGATAGAACATAATTGCAGGTAAGCCGCAGCCTGGTTTTCCTTATCGGGCAAGCCGGCACGTATTGCCTGGCGTATGTAAGATTCTGCTTCTTTTATATTCCCTTTCTGCATGCAAAGCATTCCCAATTGTAATTTATTAGGTCCTTCTGCCTGTTTGGTAAGTGAACCACCGCCCAATGCAAGGCTTTTCTTCATGTGCTTTTCTGCGGTATCAAAATCCTGGGAAACCATCGCCAGATTTCCTTTAATAGTATAATAAACAGAACGCATTGGCTTTATAAGCAATCCCGGAAACATAATACCATCTACCACTTTTTTTGCACCTTCCATATCACCTTCTTCCATGTAAGACTGGATGACACGCATTGGCCCAAGTAAAAAATGACCTAAAATAAGTACAACTGCCAATAGATATAATATGAAAGACGGCCAAAAACTTGTTTCATAGTTTACAAAAACCGCTGCTACCAAAAGTACCAGGCCAATCCAGAGACGATATTTAATTATAATGTTCAACCACTTCATAACTGCAAAAAATTTGCCCGCCCGGCTTTATTAATTTTTGATAAATGTTTTTATTTGACGTTCGGACGAGGGACGGCAAATATAAGCTTTGGCCAGATATTTTTGATTTTTAATATGCGGAAAGCCTTATTTTTGCCCTCCTTAAAATTGGCCTCGTAGTTCAATGGATAGAATAGAAGTTTCCTAAACTTTAGATCCAAGTTCGATTCTTGGCGAGGCCACATTTTTTTAAGGCATTTCTTTTACCTCTTTCAACATCCAGCCTCCATTTAATCGTTCCTTAAGGCCAAAGCCTTTAATTTTAAGTATGATAAGTATTATAATTCCTACATATAATGAGGAAGAGAATATTCAAAAGCTGGTCAATTATTTAAAGAATAATGATAGAGGAGAAGCTGTGGAAATAATTGTAGCAGATGGCGCCAGCCAGGATTCAACAACAACTTTAGCTAAAGAAGCGGGAGCAATTGTTATTAATTGCATCAAAAAAGGAAGAGCTGCACAAATGAATTATGGAGCCTCTTTTGCCAATGGCGATGTGCTTTATTTTGTGCATTCAGATACTTTTCCTCCATTAACTTTTGTAAATGATATTACCAATGCTGTTGCAAATGGGTATGGATTTGGGAGATACAGAACAAAATTTGACAGCAATAAGTTTATTTTGAAATTAAATGCTTTTTTTACCAGGTTTGATATATTCATGTGTTATGGCGGCGACCAAACCCTTTTTATAAAAAAAGACGTATTTAATACTATCGGAGGTTTTAAAGAAGAGATGCTCATAATGGAAGATTATGAAATTGTAGAAAGGACAAAGCAAAAATCGAAATATAAAATATTTTCTAAAGCTTCATTGGTATCTGCAAGAAAATACGAAACCAATGGCTGGCTTAAAGTGCAAAAAGCAAATTATACAATAGTGCAGATGTATAAAAAAGGCGCTTCGCAAAATGAAATGGTAACTTGCTATAAAAAAATGCTGGACTACAGGTAGCATTAAACAGGGCTAAAATTTATGGATCAACTTATAACAGGAATTCAGCAGGTAGGCATTGGCGTTAAAAATATTGAAGAAGCAAAATACTTATACCGTGATCTTTTTGGTATGAATGTATTGGTTTTTAACGATGAGGCCGATGCAACCCTGATGACCCGTTATACTGGTGGTGAAATGCATAGGCGAAAAGCTTTGCTGTCTTTAAATATGCAGGGCGGTGGTGGTTTTGAATTATGGCAATTTGTAAGCAGAGAACCTTCTGGACCACAGTTAGAGCCTCAGTTTGGCGATATAGGAATTTTGGCTTCCAAAATAAAAACCACGAATATAAATATTGCATACACATCTTTCAGTAAAGAATCATCCGTTAGTGTTTCTCCTATTCTTACTTCGTCTTCAAATCAAAAATATTTTTGGCTGAAGGACATTTACGGCAACAACTTTAATGTCGTGGAACACAAAAGTTTATTTAAAAAAAGCAAAGCAAGCTGTGGTGGCGTTACAGGCGCTGTAATTGGAGTAACTGATATGGATAAGGCAATTCATTTTTACAAAAATGTTTTGGGCATTCAAAATATTGTTTATGATATTACTGAAACAGAAAATTATTTTGATAAGCAAAACACCAATAGAAAATACCGCAGAGTACTACTTACTAAAGATGCTGCAACTCAGGGTGCATTTTCTAAACTTCTGGGCTGTGTCGAAATTGAATTGGTAGAAGCAAAATCTCATATTCCCTCAGTAATTTACCAGGATCGTTATTGGGGAGATTGCGGATTTATACATTTGTGTTTTGATGTGAATGATATGAATGGGTTAAAACAAAAAGCTGCTGCTGCAGGATTTATTTTTACAGTAGATAGTCACGATTCATTTTCGATGGAAGCTGCAGCCGGGCGCTTTTGCTACATGGAAGACCCTGATAAAACTTTGATAGAACTGGTAGAAACTCATAAAGTACCCGTATTTAAAAAAATGGGTATTTACTTTGATCTTAAAAAAAGAAAAACGAACAAGCCATTGTCAGACTGGATGGTTTCGCTTCTTGGACTTAGTAAAATAAAATGACAATCATTTCTCTGTATCAACTCCAAAAACGATTTCTTCTGCCGCTTCTTTTTTATAGGTGGTAAAAAGGCGATCCCAAAAGCTAAACACAGAGCCGTAGTTAGTATCCCTTTCTTCTTTTTTATTGGAATGGTGAATGCGATGCATCATAGGCGATGAGAAAATTTTTCTATACTGCATATCAAAATGTGCACTGATGGTTATGTTGGAATGATGTATAAGCACAACTATAAAAAACAGTACCTCATAAATAAGAATTGGCAAAAAGGAAAAGCCCATTAACAAAAAGAACAGCCCTTTAAAAAACCAGGAAAAGAATAATTCCATTGTGTGAAAACGCAGCGCTGTCGTGGTGTTCATCCTGTTATCCAGGTGATGAAATTTATGAAAACGCCAGAATATATTTTTTGTATGATTAAGACGATGCCACCAATACATGGCAAGGTCCATAATAAAAATTGTGAGAATAATATTGATACCAACAGGCAGGTTTATCAAATGCAATAAGCCAATTTGATGTACATCTGTGTAATTTAATAATTGAACTAAAAGTGCCGATGGTATTAAAAGTAATACAGCATTTAAAATACCGATTACGACATTTCCGCCTTCATTTTTTAAATTGTTGTTGTATTTTTTCTGCGGAAAAATATGCTCAAATAAATATTGCAATACCAGTACAGTGAAAAAAATGAGGAATTGCACTCTTTTTTCGCTTGCATGTAATAATAAAAAAGAGATGTCAATTTTGGCAATCATGATAAACTATTTTTAGTAGCAAGCCAGTCTTCTTCTGTATCTACGTCTCTTAATGTAACCAGTGCATGATATTTTATATGCTCCTTTTCAAAGTCAGCAATGGTTTGCTGGTAAACATCTGCTGTACTCCATTGCTTGTTTTCAAAAAGCTGCGGATAAAGTTTTTTCATCCCTAATAAATAATAGCCGCCGTCATTTGCCGGCCCAATCACAACATCATTTTTATTTAATTGCTCAAATGCATTGCTGATAATTTCAGTTGTTAACTCAAAACAATCACTTCCAATTATCATCACATTCTCATAGCCTTCTCCAAATATTTGTGTAAATGCATCATTCATTTTAGTGCCAAGATCTGCATCAGCCTGCAATTTTTTGATGAAATTATTTTGATTCCATATATCGTCTGTATCTATTTGGCTATAATAAAAAACAAATCTATCAGCAGTTGTTTTTAATGCGATGTTGTGTGTGTGTTGCAACAATTCTTTGTATATCTCAAGTGCTGTGTCATCACCCAAGGTTGCAGCCAGCCTTGTTTTTACTTTTCCCAATTCGGGTTTTCGTACAAATATGATGAGTGCTGTCTTCATAATAAATAAAAGTACTTATTTATTATTTTTTAAAATTATCCAGGTAAACTGACCAGTCGTATTTTTTAAATTCTATTGTAGGGTTTTTATCATCCGGTATCAACTGTTTGCTTTTTAGAAGTTTTACTTCTTCTTTCTTTCCCCCAAAATCACGCCTGAACCAATTAAGCAGCGCTGGTAAATGAACAATGTTTTTACTTTCATCATATTCTACTTCGCCCGTAAGATAGGCTGTGGTTGCAATGTCTAATTGCTTGTCAATATTTTCAGGATTGTAAAATGCGATTGGCGGACAACTTTTTGCACCGCAGTTCAATGCAAAATGTATGCGATAATCTAAATGTGAAACTCTTAGTTGTTTTTCCGTTTTGGATGGGAAAAATTTATTCAAATATCCCAGGCTCCATTTTATTTTACTTCTTCTTAAAAAGCCATGTTCAATTTCATCAAGGCTGAATTTTTTACCGGCAATCTCAATATTTTTATTCTTAAAAAATTCTTTCCTGTTCCTGTACTGATCCGGATCTTTCTTTAAAGAAGAATAAGTATAGGCGTTGTACAAATTAATCCAGAACGCTTTTTTTATATCATCAGTTGATATTTTTGATGCCAAACTATCGTATGATAAATTCTTAAACTGATCTTTATAAACAGTTACATCATCACCTGTTTTTGCAGCATACATAAAATTTTGAGATAGAAGCACTAATTCATTTTCGCTTTTTGTAAATGCAGGCATGGCTTGTTTTTGGGGCTTTTGATAAACTTCTGTATTGGGTTTTTTTTCTTCGGCTTTACTTTCTTTAATAAAATTTACCAGCATTTCTTCTGTAATATCTTCGGCATTGGTTATAATTAGTATTTTCCTGTTTTTATCCAGCACTATTGTATAAGGATAAGAGGGCGGCTGAAAAACATTGGTAAAAGTATTATCTGCATCTAACACTACCGGAAAAATAAATGGCTTTCTCTTACTGATAAAATCAGTAATCTTTTTTTCATTTTCATTTGAAACTAAAACTGTATTGAGATCCTGCGAAAACTTAGTTTGAAATGCTGCAAGTTTTGGCAATGCTTTTACACAAGGCACACACCAGGTTCCAAAAAAATCTATGATAGTAATATTTCCCTCCAGTTTTGAAAGGGTAGATGAGTTGTTGTTGTAATTAATAATATTTTCTACCGGCAGGTCAGCAACTATATCACCGGTTTTATATCCTTTCTGCGCATTACAAATGCTGGCAAGAAATAATAATTGTATACACAAAAGGAATTTTATCATCAGCGTTCTTATTTAATAATCTTTGTTGCCATAATGTACGTATTTTCAACTAAACAAGATTGACATGGATATAACGATCGCAGAAATTAATAGTTGTGCTGAGTATTTAAGAAACAGTGGTTTTGAAAAACCGATTGTCGGGATTGTTTTAGGTACAGGCCTTGGCTCACTCATAAATAATATTAAAATAATTACTACTAAAGTATACGCTGATATTCCCGGCTTTCCGGTTGCTACTGTTGAGTTTCACAAGGGTCAGTTGATATACGGTATGATTGATGATACACCGGTCATTGTGATGCAGGGCCGTTTTCATTATTACGAAGGTTACTCCATGCAGCAGATTACTTTCCCTGTAAGAGTGATGAAAGAGCTTGGTGTAAAATATCTTTTATTAAGTAATGCTGCAGGCGGAATGAATCCTGCATATAAAAAAGGAGATCTTGTTTTGCTGGATGATCATATTAATAATTTGCCTGAAAATCCTTTACGTGGTTTAAACGATCCTGCATTTGGGAACCGCTTTGTAGATATGTGCAAGCCTTACAGCGAATTTCTTAATGAAAAAATTATTTTTGCCGCAGGCAAAATGAATATTAAAATTGATAAAGGTGTGTATGTAGCTGTAATGGGGCCCAACCTGGAAACCAGGGCAGAGTACCGATATCTTCGTCTATCCGGTGCCGATATGGTAGGTATGAGCACCGTGCCAGAAGTGATCGTTGCCAATCATATTTCGCTACCCTGTGCTGCTATTAGTGTAATTACAGATGAATGCGACCCTGATAATTTACAACCGGTTAATATTTCTGAAATAATAAAAGTTGCCGGTGAAGCAGATCAGGTTTTAACTACGTTGATAACTGCTGTTATAAAAGAATTGGTTTAAGGGCTTCTTAAGAAAACGATTTTAATTATTGAATACGGCAGGTGTTCTGTTTCTGCTGCATTTCCATTTATGACCATTCTAGAAACTTTTATTACGACCTTCTTCGCCTGGATATAGATCCATCACAATATCACTTTGCCAGAATTGTTTTGTATTGATATCCATAATACTCAACCTGCCGGTAAAAGCAGTACCGGTGTCTATGTTCCATACATTTTCTGCATTCATAGGTTCTGTTTCGCCATAAAAAATAGTAGGAGTGTGGCCTATGTAAATTTCATAGAATAATTTTAATCTTTTGGGATATAATAAGGAGGTAACTTTTATTCTTTTATCTGCAGAGAGAGCGGTCTCCCAAAGAGATCTGTCCCAATTAATATCGTATGCCGCAAATTCTTGTTCGGGGCCGTGAGCTGACCTAAAACCTGCATGAATAAATAGCCGGTTTTCCTCATCGATCACATAATATTTCATTTGTTTAAAAAAGAGTAAATGCCTGGTCTTATCGGCGTCATTCAATTTTATATAACTTTCTATCGTTTCTTCGCCGCCATGCAAAAACCAGGTTGTATCTGCAATGCCCGTCTCCAGCCATTCTTCACACCACAGATCATGATTGCCTTTGATAAAAATACAATCCTGCCGTTTTTCTAATTCTATTACATACTCTATTACTTCTGCAGCCTCACTCCAACCATCTACATAATCTCCTAGAAAAATGAGTGTATCGTTTTTTGTAACTGATGATCTTTCCAATACCTGTTTCAACGCCTTTAATCCGCCATGAATATCACCGATTACTAAAATGCGTTTCATTACGTTGAACTTTGGCTAGAAGTGGGATGATGAAAAAATTATTCTTTTATTAAAGATGTGTACTAAAATTCATTTCCAATTTAAAGACTTAAATCGGGATGTATTATTTTAATGATTCTTTAAGAGAAAAATTTCATTCTAGTTCTTTAGTATCAGGTGGAAGGTGTAAGGTCATCCCAAGATCGTGGTAAGAATTGCACAAGTCCCTGACAGAAGATTCTATTTTAACCGCACTGTTCTTTATGATGTCATAAAATCCTTGTGTCTCCGAAGAGACAACACCTGCCTCGAGGAATTCCAGAGCCAACCTTATATTGGTAAGAGGGTTTTTGATCTCATATAGAATATCTATCATCCCTAATTCTGCAATTTTACTTTCTTTCATAACGGTGGGGTTTACAATTCGTAAATACAACTACCACGCCAGAGGATTTTCTGGTGGAGAATTTTATAAGCCCTCCCGGACTTACTAACGACTATTACGTAGTAAAATCACGATAAAATGCAAACGGTATCCTTTATTTCTTTGTTATTACTTTATCCATCTGGTGGCCTAAAATAAGTCCTGCTATGGCGCCCAAAACTGCGCCACCAATAAGTGGTCCTGTGCTGGCACCAGCAGAAAAGTAGCCCACGCCTAAGCCTAAAAGGGCAAATAAAATAGCTGCCGCAAGTGCTGCCCGTCCTTTCTTTTTAGGTTTGGCTGTAGGGGAAGGGTGTGTTTCTTTGTGATGAGGATGTCTGGTTTTTGATTGAGGCATTTTATTTTCAATTTACGTTAAAAAAATTAATTGCTTATTGCACTAACGTTCAGGTATGAACGATAGTGATAATATTATTCTTCAAATTCTCCAATGGGCGATCCCGGTGGTACAGGTTCCGGAGTATAAGGTTTACCTGTAAGTCTGTTTGTAATCCTGTCCAGCGTTAGTAATAAATATCCTTTTGCGGCAGCATTGGCGCCAGCTATTTGTTTTGTTGCAATATTTTTTATGTCATCCAATGCTTTCATTATGGCAGCATTGGTTGCAAAAGAAGTTTCTTCATTTAGCGATACACCTAAAAGATAAGTAAGCAACAATTGTTTATTCTGCTGAAGAATCAATCCTTCCATTCCTGCTAAAGGTGCAGCCCGCCAGGTTTTATCCATAATTGCCGAGATCATTTCATCTACACCAATCCCATTATTTTCTGCCTGGTATTGCACCATGCGGTTTAACCGTTGAGGATTAAATAAAAATGATAAGGGTATATCTGCCGCATTTTCTGCCACCGTAAGTGGATCTAAGGAAAGGCCCGTACGGCGTTTAAATAATTCTTTGGTATACTCATAACCCGCCGGACGTGGAGGAATTAATTTTATAATTTTTTCAGGTAACAATAAAAATTTTGGATCCATACAACTTACAACAGCATTCAATGCATTTAACTGCTCCTGTTTTGAAAGTGCCTGTGTTACCAATTGCCCATCGCCTTTTACAGCATATGAATATTTCATACCGCCTACCTGCTTTGTAACAGCTTCTAACTGGTAACGATGAAAAAGATAAACGGGTACCAGCACATCTTCCAACATGGACATGGGTGTACCATTTAGAATATTATTTTCTCCAAATTGGGCAAGTGCTTTTTCTCTCACCTTCATTACTTCTTTTAATGCATCTACCGGATTTTTGCCTACATCCCACAAATGAGCAAGAGGGTGAAGCCCTGCAGGATCACGGGCATCCCTATCCGAAATAAAAGTAAGTCCATGGTTAGCGGCATCGGTGAGTATTTTATTTAATTCGCTTTTTTCATTTGCACCGGCAGTGAATTCAGAGTAACCATATGCAATAGTTACTTTATCCCAATCGCCAATTTGATTCGTATATGCGTTGCCGATATCAATAGCTCCGTTATTGTCCAGTGAGACCATAGGTGATGGGTAATCCATTACGCTGGCATTGCCTTGTGTACTTGCAATATAATTGTGCATTAACCCTAAAGTGTGGCCAATTTCATGCGCTGCCAGTTGTTTTAATCTTTGCAAGGCCATTCCCATCATTTTATCATTCGAAGGCACACCGTTTTGAAAAGGTGCCAACAATCCTGAGGCAATCAAATAATCCTGCCGAACCCGCAAAGAACCTAATGATACATTGCCTTTGATGATTTCACCAGTACGAGGATCTACTACCGCAGCGCCATAAGACCAGCCTCTTGTACTTCGATGAACCCAGTTGATCATATTATAGCGTATGTCCATTGGATCAGCATCTTCCGGTAACACTTTTACCTGGAAAGCATTTTTGTAACCGGCTGCTTCAAATGCCTGGTTCCACCAGCGGGCACCTTCCAGCAATGCACTGCGGATAGGTTCCGGCGTGCCATTGTCAAGATAATATACAATCGGTTTTACAGGCTCACTCATTGCCGCACCAAGATCTTTCTTTTCTAAACGATGACGTATAATAAAATATTTATTAATAGGCTCACTTACCGGCGTACTGTAATCAAAATAAGTAACAGGAATGTAGCCGGACCTTGCATCAAATACTCTTGGTTTATAATTATTATCAGGCAACTGAACAAAAGAATGATGCATACGAAGTGTAACCGCATCTGCCGAAGGCGTTACAGATGAAACAAGATTTCCTGGCCTTGCATCATGCGTTGTCAAAGTGATCGTAGTTTCTAATTCTGTATTCTGTGGAAAGTTTTTTGTCTGTGGTAAGTACATTGCACTTCGGGAAAGATCAACAGAATAATTTCCCTGGCGGCTGCCTTGTAGTCTGTTACCAACCTGCATTGCATCTCTCATAAAAAAGGAAGTTGCATCTACCAATACACTGTTTTTACTTTGGGCTTCTATTGTAAAACCCCATAAAACAGATTGAGCAAAAGATTCTTCTACGGCTCGCTTTTCTGCATGATCATTTGTTACGGCACGGTAATCATAATTAGGCTGTACCATTAATACCTTGTTACCAACCCTTGTAAATTTTACAATGGCGGTATTGCCCATAATGCCTCTGTCAAGGCCAATATCATTTGAGCCTAAGCCTGCAGGTAAGGAAGTTTGATACAATATTTCAGAATCGAGTTTATCAATTTCAAGCCAGACCTTACCATTATTTTCATCCCAATAAAAATTTAGAAAACCGTTATAGGCTTTTAAATTTTTTGTTTTTTCTTCTGTCGAAGGAAGCGTTTGCGATTTTACAAAAAGAGGAAGGAGTAGAAGAATGCACAGTAATTTTTTCATTGCATCGTTGATTTGGATGCTCTAAATTACGCAAAATTAAAGGCAGTTTAAAATTGTTACATTTTATTGATTAATTCTGTTATCAAAAAAATGATGTGCTGCAAAGATTTAGAAACACTTTTTTGGGTCTAACAACATTCATAATTATTAAATTAAAATAACTGCATTTGCTTAGGTAATAGCGAAACAGGTTGCTTTGATTTTATACTGAACGGACTTTCAATTAAATAAACAGGGGTTGCTTCATATCTCGATGCAACAATTATATTTACGCCGGAAGCATTTTTTGTAAAAAGATCTTTTACCAAATCCGGCGAATTATTATCTTTTGAAAGATGAGAAAGCAATAAGTGTGTCATAAAAGATGAACGGTGTTTTACAAATACTTCCAGTGCCTGGGCATTGGATAAATGTCCTTCACCACCACGGATGCGTTTTTTTAAAACATAAGGATAACGTCCATTCTCCAGCATTTCTTCATCATAATTAGCTTCTAAAAAAGCCGCATGGCAAAGGCTTAAATATTTTGCAAGCTGCGCACATGGGTTGCCAATATCAGTAAAAACGCCGATGGTAATTTTATTGCCGGTAATAATAAAACTATGCGGATCTGCAGCATCATGAAACTTTGGAAAAGCAGTAATAGAGAGATTGCCAATGATTACCGGTTCATGTGCCGTAAAATTTTCAGATAAATGTTTGATGAGCCTTGGGCCACGCTTTGCTGTTTCATCAGTTATGTACACTTTCAGTGAATATTTATTTGCAAGTGTAGTAACTCCTTTTATATGATCTGTATGTTCATGAGAAATAAAAATAGCTTTTACAATATTCATCGATAAGCCAAGGAACTCCATGCGCTTCTCAATTTCTTTGCAGGAAAGACCTGCATCAACTAATACTGCTTCAGTATTGTTACCGATGTAATAACAGTTTCCGTTGCTGCCCGAATTTAAAGAGGTAATATAAAGTGACATCTGAGAATGCAAAGAAAAACATTTTTACCGATTAGTTACCGCCATTCACCGACCTTTTTATATATATCGCCTATATCCTATTGCCGGTAGTCCTTCAACACATTAGTTTTGATTAAAATTTATAACAATGACAGACGAAGAAAAAAGATCCAGGCTTAATAACAGAATGGGTAATAACCGTGCCTGGTCCGGTTTTATATTACTCATTATTGGTGGTGGGTTACTGCTGCAAAGAATGGGTACACCATTTCCTGATTGGATATTTACCTGGCCGGTTATACTTATAGGCATAGGGGTATTGTTGGGTATAAGAAAAAAATTTCATGGCAGTGGCTGGATAATTATGATATTAGTGGGAGGCTACTTCTTAATGAATGATTTTTTTCCCCAAATGCAGGGGAGACAATATGCCGGTCCTGTTCTGCTGATAGCACTTGGTATAACGTTTATATTACGCCCACGGCAACATCCTTTTGGTGATAGGTGGGGAAGATGGAATGATTACAGGAAAGATAATGGGCCAGATGCAGGTGATTCACAGTCAGCATACAGTTCAAATGAAGATTTTCTTGATATCACAAGTATTCTTGGAGGTACAAAAAAGAATATTCTCTCAAAAGATTTTAAAGGTGGTGACGTGACTAATTTTTTAGGTGGGTCCGAATTGAATCTGAGCCAGGCAAATATTAATGGAGGGGTAGTGATGGATATTACAAATGTGTTTGGAGGTACAAAACTTATAGTGCCGTCTAACTGGGATGTGAGATCTGAGATAGTTTCTATTTTAGGAAGTGTAGAAGATAAGCGCCAGTTGACAGGTATCATTGATACTGCAAAAATATTAGTACTAAAAGGCACGTCCATTTTTGGCGGAATAGAAATACGCAGTTATTAAAACTCTATAAAAAAATATTTGCCAAAATTACTTTAAACTAACTCACTTTAAATGAATAAACAGACCAAGATTATCATACTTGTTTTTTGTATTATAAATCTCACTCTTAATTTAATTGCAGATTCACATTCAGGTTTTCAGGGAGATGAGCTATTACATATTGAAACGGGGAAACATCTTGCTTTTGGGTACATGGAATTTCCTCCTTTGATTGGGCTTTTAGCTTTTTTTCAAAATCTTTTTCATAGCCATTCGGTCTTTGTTTATCATATTTTTCCACATATAGCCAGCATTTTAATTTTAATTTTTTCCGCTAAGATCACACTGGAGTTAGGAGGTGAAAGCAAAGCTGTTTTTCTTGTTCTTTTGGCCATAATTATTGCGCCGGGTTTTGGCGGTTCGCAAGAAGTTTTTCAACCTGTTGTTTTTAGTCAGTTGTTCTGGACGTTCAGCTTTTATTATTTAGTAAGATTTGTAAAATATCTTGACAGCAGATCACTTTGGCTACTTACGTTTTCATGCATTTTAGGTTTTCTATCAAAATATGATGCAATCTTTTTCATCATCGGACTAGCTCCATTATTACTTTTTACCAGAACGAGAAGCGCACTCGTGAGAAATAAATTCTGGTTGAATATTTTAGTAGCATTAGTTTGTATATCGCCCAATTTACTATGGCAAATTTCAAATGATTACCCCGCATTACAAATGTTTAACCGTCTTTACGAAACCCAGTTAGATAAAATAAGCAGAGTAGCAAATATTAAGGAATTACTTATAGCTATTAATCCGATTGTGACTTTATTATTATTTCTGCCGGGGATATATTACATGATTACCTCAAAAAGCAGATCATTGATATTGCCTTTAGCAAGCTCGATAGCATTGTCATTTTTATTTTTGCTGTACAAAAATGGAAAGGGATATTACTTCTTCCCGATAGCCTTAACCATTTTCCCATTTGGTGCAATTTTTTTGGAACAAATAATTATAAAAAGAAAGCGATGGGCGATTTATCCAATCACCATCCTGATGCTGATCGGAAGTGTATTAATTCTTTTCGGAATGCCGGTTTATTCCTTTAACCGCTATCTCTCAAAAGTCTATCCGTTTCAAAAACACGAGATTGAAGGTGGAAAATTTGGAGTAAAAAACAGCGCATATTATAGTAAAGAAAAGTGGCAAACAACAATGCAGGAATTAAAATCCGTTTACGATAGCTTGCCAATGACTGAAAGAAAAAATTGTTTGATCTGGGGCAAACATTACGGCCAGGCAGGCGCAGTAAATTTATTTAGAGATGAAGATAATTTACCATCGGCATTCTCTTATCACGGAAGCTCTTATAGTTGGGCGCCAGGCGGAGAAATGCCTGAAACAATTATTGCTTTAAGCTATAGAGTTGGAAACTTTTTTCAACCTTACTTTGGAGACATAACTAAAGTAAGGACAATTTATAACCCATATTCAGACAATGATGAAGAGTTATATCAATATATTTATATCTGCAAAAATCCTAAACAGAACTTTGCAGAAATGAAAAAAATATTTAAAGAAAGAATATTTGAATAAAAAGGTATTCAGTAAAATGTACCGCTGGTACAACCTTTTATTTAAATATTTATGAAACGGATTATTAGAAACTAAAATGATTTGCAATGAAAAAAAAATTAAACTTATTTAAGCCTTTATAAAAAACAGCTTTGGCACAATCACCTTTTTTTACTGGTAAATTTACAAGGGTATTCATTGCCTGGTGGCTTATATGGTTTGCATTGCAGGCTCTGCTACTTTACTGGGAAGGCTTCGGTTGGCGTATAGCCATTATAGACAGTATTGTATTTAATTTTTTTACTGCGGCTGCCTGTTGGTTGGTCACATTTACATTTCAATTTTATCTGCCCCGGCAAGAGCGTTTCTGGTATATACTTACGCTGAGCATTACATTAAGCTTGTGCATTGTTTTTTTAAGCCGGTGGGTTTTGCAATTAACTGTTGATGATAATATTATTTACTTAACGATGCTGAAAAACTGGTTGCCGATTCGCTTTGGTATTGCATTACTTATGATCGGTTGTATGTCAATGATCAGCGTGCTGTGGTACACTTTCCAGGATCAGCAGGAAACGGAGAACCGCAGAACAACCGCTCAGTCATTAAAAAAAGAAGCCGAGTTGATTGCTTTAAGAAGACAGTTGCAGCCGCATTTTCTATTCAATAGTTTAAATTCGATTAGTGCATTGGTAGGCACAAAGCCTGAAGAAGCCAGGAAAATGATACAGCAGCTTTCTGATTTTTTACGGGGCACTATCAAAAAAGAAAATGAACAGTCTGTTTTGCTTTCAGAAGAATTGATGCACCTGCAGCTTTATCTTGATATTGAAAAATTAAGGTTTGGGGATCGTTTAAATACAATTGTTACTACAGGCGAAGACATTGGAAAGATGAAGTTGCCGGCATTGATATTACAACCTGTTGTTGAAAATGCTATTAAATTCGGTCTTTACGATACGACGGAAAATGTAACCATCATTATTACCTGCAGGATAGAAAATAATAACCTGTCGATCACTGTTTCCAATCCTTATGATCCTGAAACAGCGCAATCACAAAAGGGAGAAGGCTTTGGACTTAGCTCTGTAAAACGTAGGTTATATCTTTTGTTTGCAAGAACTGATCTTGTGGAAACACAGGCATTAAATAAAATATTTATTACCACTATCAAAATACCACAACAGATATGAAAGTTGTAATTATAGATGATGAACCGTTGGCAAGAATGCTTGTAAAAGAATATTTACAGGTGTATCCACAGGTGGAAATAATGGAAGAATGTGGTGACGGATTTGACGGATTGAAAGCTATACAAAAGTATCAGCCTGACCTGATTTTTCTGGATATACAGATGCCGAAAATAAATGGTTTCGAAATGCTGGAATTGGTAGAAAATCCGCCTGCTGTTATTTTTACTACAGCGTTTGATGAGTTTGCCATTAAAGCTTTTGAAACACATGCCATAGATTATTTGTTGAAGCCTTTTAGCAAAGAGCGCTTTGATAAAGCCATGCAGAAATATTCATTGCAAAATGCTACTTCTAATAAAGTGCAAACACAATCTTTACTGGATACCGCTTCGCAATCGCACAGCGAACACCGGGTAGTAGTAAAAGACGGCGTTAAAATAAAAATAATTCCTTTGCAGCAGATCCAATACCTGGAAGCGGCAGATGATTATGTAAAGATCCATACTGCGGAAGGGATATTTTTAAAAAAGAAGACAATGCAGTTTTTTGAAAATGGATTGCCGGCTCAGCAGTTTGTAAGAATACACCGTTCTTACATCGTGGCGGTTTCTCTTATAAATAAAATAGATCACAATGAGAAAGATAGTTACCTGCTTTTACTTTCCACCGGCACTAAATTACCGGTGAGCAAATCGGGGTATATCAAACTAAAAGAAATACTGGGACTTTAAAGTATAGCAAAAAAAATGGCTGCAATAAAAGCAGCCATTTTTAATTAATAAAAAATTATTTTCTCACTGTATATTTCATTGCTGGCCTCATCTGTAATTTTTAAAATATACATTCCCTTGCTCATGCCCGGTGTTTTTTCTAATTGTACTTTACCAGGGCCATCAGTAGCAAACGTTTGTTGTTTTATTTGTTGACCAACATTATTGTACAATGCTATTTTATAAGTATGTTTTTTTATCACACTAATATCTATCGTAACCTTGTCTGTAGCCGGGTTTGGATAAACACTGAAAATCGTTTTCTTACTATTGTTTAAAATTATTGTTTTACTGTAATCGATCTTATTGTTTTTACCGATGATTCGCAAGCGGTAATAATTCTTTCCGGTTGGTGGAAAATTATCCGGGAAATAATATTGCTGAGAGCCTGATGAATTTCCTTTTGCAGCTATTCTTCCGATTTCAATAAAGCTTCCATTTTCATTTCTTCTTTCTACAATAAAAGTTTCAATATCAACTTCACCTGCTGTATGCCAGGTAAGAATATTGTCATCATTTACAGTATTTCCGCTGAAGGATACCAACTTAACAGGCAGTATAAGGAAATGGCAATCACCATATAAATGAAACAGGTAAGTACGGTTAACACAACCGGTATTTACAGATAGATGGCAAACATAATGACCGGTATCAGAAGGTAAAAGATCGGGAATAAAATAACTTATTCCGTTGCCTAAAAAAGTACTGTCTGTACCAGCATCATTATATTTATACCACTTGTAAGTGGCGTTAAATATACTGTCGGTAGATAAAGTAGTAGGGCTGAATAAGCAATCATCTGTTGCAACAATTCCGTTTAATACCAATGGCAAAATACTGGCATCACCTAATGTTGCATT
This sequence comes from Ferruginibacter sp., assembly GCA_039918155.1. GTDB lineage: Bacteria > Bacteroidota > Bacteroidia > Chitinophagales > Chitinophagaceae > Ferruginibacter. The sequence goes on along the minus strand of JBDSIB010000061.1, from coordinate 22,218 downwards.
GCCACAGGCATCAAGTGCCCTCAATCTTATCAGAGAATAACTTGCACCATTATTAATATTAAAGATCGGACTTGCCTGTGGCCCGGCTATTATAGACGGTATAGAAGGAACACTGCCAATAATTTCATAAGTAAAAGGTCCCACACCATCACTTGCAATAGCACTCACACTAAAACCATCCACATCACACTGGTATGCAGATGACCTGGTTAAATTTGGGAAAGTGTAATTGGTGATAGTTATAGTATCATATTTTATTATGCTGCAACTATTTTCTCTTGCACTCATTACATATACGCCCGGACCGAGATCTATAAAAGTATAAACTGCACCGCTAACGAGATTAGGAACTAACGCCGGACCGTATGGCACGCCATCTTTTTCAATAATACGGACGGTTAATGCACCGAGGTTTGTTGATATTGTTGATACTATATCTCCAGAGCCAGTGGGCCAACTTCCACCCGGGCATTTTGCAGCTACTGTTGGTACATGATTAAAATAACTTGCTACTGCACCAAGCGAAACAGAATCCTGATTACCGCAAACATCGGTAGCTATTATTTTATAGAATAGTCCAACTGTGACAGCAGGAATACTATCGATTGTGACAGGGTTGCTATTGTAGTTTGAATCAGAAAACAGGCTTCCATCGGTTCTGTAAATTTTTATATTTACAGGAAGTGTTCCGGAACTCATATTTAATGTAAACTGTGCATAACCCAATGAGCAAGACCTTTTGGTACTTCCTATCAACGAAGCAACAGGCGGCGCTTTTGTAAAGCATCTTGTAATTACTGTATCATAACAACTATTGGTAATTTTAATACAATATGTTCCGTAAGGGAGATTTTTAAATACCCCTTTTGTATTGCAACTTATTAAAACGTCTGCTGTATCATAAAGACAGTAATTTGGAAGAGTTAAGTTTTCCTGGCCGGTTACTGTAGCAGTAAATGTGGTACAGTTTGTATTTGATATTCCTATAGTTGCATCTACATCTGGTATGGGAGGTGTAGCACTAAAGCAAATTGTAAATGTTGTATCTGGACATAAATTTCTGGCTTTAACGCAATAACTGCCGTAAGATAAATTTGTAAATACCCCGGATGAATTACAGGTTATTAAACTATCAGAACTATCGTATAAACAATATTGAGGGCTGGAAAGGTTATCTCCATTAACTGTTACGTCAAAACTATTACAGGTTTTATTTTTAACGGCATATGTCAGATCATTATTGATAACAGGAGATCCTATACTAAAACATCTTATGATGGTAGTATCAGTACATGCATCATGTATAGATACACAATAACCACCAAAAGCGAGGCTATCAAAAATACCGGTTCCGTTACAGGTGATCAATAATCCTAAACTATCATACAGGCAATACTGAGGACCTGTGAGGGAGTCTCCGCCGATCACTATTCCAAAATTTGTACAGGTTACATATGAGGGTACAATAGGATATACTATGGGTGTCGGCCGGGTTACAGTAAAGCAGGTTGTAAAGGTTGTATCACGGCAACCATCTTTGGTTGTGATACAATATTGGCCGTATGGCAACATAGTAAAGATGCCGGTACTGTCGCAGGTTATCAAAGCGTTTGATGCATCATACAGGCAATAGTAAGGATTGGTAAGTCCTGTTTGCCCGGTAACGGCGGCAGTAAAATCGGTACATGTTTTATCACTTATAATTACCTGGCCACTTACTGAAATAGGCGGCGGTACAGCACTGAAGCATCTTGTGATTGTAGTATCAGTGCAACTATCATGTGCTGCTATGCAATATTTGCCATAAGGCAAACCGGTAAATACGCCAGTGGCATTACAGGCAATCTGCACAGAATTAATATCGTATAAGCAATAACCTGCCCCAATAAAATTTAATACGCCTGTTATAGCAGCATCAAAAGTATTGCAGGTATAATTATAAGTGTTTACGGTGGTGCCTACAGAAGGCGCAAGTGATACAGTTACCGGCGCTTTCTTAATAATACCACAGGCATCTTTTGCAATTACTTCAAATGTATTATTACCCAATAATGGAAAAGTGAAATTGGGATCAGTTGACCAAAGAGTATCACCCGGGGAGCGTACAATGCCATACGTTAGTCCGGGAATGCCAGCACCAACTGTGCTGATGTTTCCCCGGCTGTCAATCACTTTTATAAATCCTGAAGCAGTGTCGCATCCTGTTTTTGTAAAAGGATAAGCATTGAGCGACCAGGTATAATTGCCGATAGTGATAGCTCTTGTTTGTATACCACCGCAGCTATCCGTCATACGAATGCTATAGTTGCCAGCCGACAGGTTTGCAAATATACCCGTACTGTTTGTAGTGCCAATTCCCATTGGCGATGGGGCTACAATGCTATAAGCAAATGGCGGTCGGCCAAATTGCTGACCATCAACAGTAATGCTTCCGTTGGCGCCGTTGTCACAACTCACATCTACTCCGGTTAGTGTAAAACGGGGATCCTGGTAAGAGCCGCCAACCACCGCATTCGGGATAGTTAATGTACAATTGGAGACAACATCTGTAACAGTAATAATGTATGTTCCGGCAGATAAACCCGTGATTGAATCTGTAGAAGTGTAATTAGTATTTACGGGGCCGGACACTTTGTATTTGTAATCGCCGGAGCCTCCGGTTGCATTGATCTTTATGGAACCTGTAGCTGCACAGCGACTTTCATAAGTATTAAAAGTTGCTTTCAGCAATGCACAATTTTGCGCCTTAGCGGCAGCGCCTGCTAAAGTGAAAAAGCAAATCAGTATGTAAAATTGAAAGTAAAATTTCTTCATAAAGGGTAAATTTTATAATACAGCATTACCCCACAAATACATAAAAAATTGGTTATCAGTTATATCTGGATATTGGGGTGGCTACAAAATTTGTCCTGGTATAGCACCTATAACAACGGAGAAATAGTATGTTTTATTTTGTAAAAAAGAGCGTACTTATACTCTATTATCTGCGGAAAAGAGCAGCAGGTTCTTAGCAGGTGTTTTTTTATTTTTTGGGCATAGAATTGCCCTTTGCTCAAGAATAGTTAGCAAGCAGGGGGAGGTATTTAAAAGAAGAGAAATTTCTTAAACCGTTTTCTTAGGAGGCAAAGCGAAAGCTTTTGCTTCATGCTCAAAGTGGCCATTGTGGGAGCCATCACAAAAAGGTTTGTTTTTTGAAAGACCACAGCGGCATACAGAAACAACTGTTCTTCCACCAAGGTCATACGGGTTTCCCTCCCGATCAACTATTTCAAAATCACCATCTAATTTTAAAGAGCCATTATTGTTTACTGTAATTTTTGTCGACATTATTTTTATTTAATTATTTAAAATATTTTAAAGTTCCAGGCCAAAAGATTTTAGTTTCATAATAGTACTTTCATAATCAGTATGTATAATTCCTTTAATGCCTTCTGCTGCTGCAACCTGCACAAACAGCGGCCGATCATCAATATATAATAATTCTTTTTTTGGACACTGGGCTACATCTACCGCCAGTTTAAAAATATCTGCATCGGGTTTTCTGAAGTGTACAAAGCTGCTGCTGATAAAAAAATCAATAAACGTATTCAGCCCAAATTTTTTGATCCGGTAATTATTCAACTCTCTGCCCTCATTACTTACTACTGCAATTTTTAAATTATATTTTTTCTTTAGTTCCTGCATCAAGGCGATCATCTCCGGAAAAGGCTTCGATTGTTTGTACATGAACATGATGAAATCTTTGGGCGTAAAACTTCTTTTTTTGTAAAAGACCAACCGCTGCAGATATTCATCCAGCGTAAGTTTGCCCACTTCATAAGTATCAAAAGTAAGATGATGCCTTTCTTCTGTTTCTACAGGATCAAGTTTAAAAAGTTCGATTGCCTTTCGCCTGCCTTCCCTGTCCCAGCCATTGGTGAGCAATACACCGCCAATATCAGTAAAAATTGTTTTTATAACCGGGTTAGCTCTCATCATAAAATATTTTATCAGATAAAGATAATTGTATTAGCACATGCATAATTTTAAAAACAATTATTTAAAAACATAACTTGCTGTAAAAATCAATATTAAATTATCACGTATGTTTTCAATAACAGAAAAAAAGGAAAATGGTTTTGATATAATCGGATTAAATGACAATGCCACCGGCACTTTTGTAGAAATATTGCCAGCTTGCGGTGCTCTTCTGCATAGCTTTTCAGTAAATAATAATAATGCTCCCCTAAATGTAATAGAGCAATATGAAGGTGCAGATGATTTTAAAAATAACCTGGAAGCTAAAGGTTTTAAAAGCATAAAGTTATCTCCGTTTGTATGCCGTATGAAAAACGGTGAATATTCTTTCGGTGAATTATCATATAAAATTGAAAGGTTTTACTTAGGTAAAAGTGCTATACATGGCTTATTGTATAATAAAGCATTTGCCATTACAGAAAAAAAAGCGGGTGAAGAAAGTGCCCTGATTTCTTTGTTAAATGAATACCGGGGCAGCGATAAAGGATATCCTTTTAATTATGATTGTATTGTAACGTATGAATTGAAAAAAGAAAATTCTTTGACGATTACTACTAATATCATTAATAAAGATGCTGGCAATATTCCCATAGCAGATGGCTGGCATCCCTACTTTACTTTCCGCAATAATATTAATGAGCTGCAATTAGAATTTCAAAGTAAAGAGATACTGGAGTTTGATGAGGAACTGTTGCCAACAGGCAAATTAATTCCTTACCAGGAATTCGGATCTTTAAAAAAGATCGGAGATGTTTTTTTAGACAACTGCTTTACGGTGAACTTTGCAGAGTGCCAACCCATGCTGGTTTTAAGAGATATAGATAAAAAATTACAGTTAGAAATATATCCAGAAAAAAGCTATCCATACCTGCAGATATATACGCCCCCACACCGGGAAAGTATTGCTATTGAAAACCTGAGTGCCGCACCGGATGCTTTTAATAATGGCATGGGGTTGCATACACTTGCACCTGGTGAAAAAGCAAATTTTTCTACAACTTATAAAATTGTTTCACTAAATGATAAATAAGAATAATCCTTTTGCTCAAAAAGCGCTACAGTCATTTAAAGAAAAATTTTCTGCTGAGCCACAGCTTTATTTTTCGCCGGGACGTATCAATTTGATTGGCGAACATGTAGACTATAATGATGGCTATGTATTGCCTGCTGCTATTGATAAAGGTGTTTATTATGCTATCACAAAAAATGGTACAAGCGGTATTAATTTTTATGCGGCCGATTTTAATGAATCCTTTTCTACAAATATTACTGCAATAAAAAAAGAAGGTGGTTGGAAGGATTATGTACTAAGTGTGATAAATGAATTTTTATTGCTTGATAAAAAAATGGAAGGGTTTGATTGTGCCTTTAGTGGTGATATTCCGCAAGGCAGTGGAATGAGCTCATCTGCTGCAGTAGAAGGTGGGCTTGCTTTTGCACTGAATGAGATTTTTGAATACGAATTAAAAAGAGAGCAACTTGCGTTGCTTTGCCAAAGGGCAGAACATAATTTCCCGGGTGTGAACTGCGGAATTATGGATCAGTTTGCAAATATGATGGGCAAAAAAGATCATGTTATTTTGCTGGATTGCCAGAGTTTATCTCATGAATACTTTCCCCTGCAGCTTGATGGTTATAAAATTGTATTGCTGAATAGTAAAGTGCATCACTCATTGGCTGCAGGCGAATACAATGTTCGCCGTAAACAATGTGAAGAAGGCTTAATGCTAATGGCATACGATAGTCCTGTCCGTTCTTTTAGAGATGTTGCAAAATGGGAAGACCTGCTGGCTTATGAAGGAAGTATGGGCAAAGAAGTTTTTATGCGGTGCCTTTATGTAGTACAGGAAATAGACCGTACTAAAAGAGCCGTAGCTTTTCTACAGGAAAATAATTTGGCAGCTTTTGGTAAATTAATGTTTGAAACACATGAAGGACTTAGTAAACTGTACAGTGTAAGTTGCGAAGAACTTGATTTTTTAGTAGAGCAAGCAAAAGAAAATGCGGCTGTAATTGGCTCAAGGTTAATGGGTGGTGGCTTTGGCGGCTGTACAATTAATATTGTAAAAGAAAACGAAGCTGTAGATTTTGTAAAAGAAACGAGCCATCAATACCAACAAAAATTTGGGATAGAGCCGGAAGCCTATTTTGTAAATACTGCCGATGGCGTACAAAAATTATAAGCATACATGAAGCATGCAATTGTCAATGGCCGCATTTTTACCGGGGAGGATATTGTTGATGATAAAGTAATTATTATCAACAATAGTTTTGTAACAGCAATTCAAAATGAACTTCCGGCTGACGCAAAAATTATCGACCTTGAAGGAAAAAACATCTCTGCGGGGTTTTTAGATATACAAATTAACGGTGGCCAGAAATTTTATTTCTCTCAACAGCCAACGGAAAAAACCTTGCACGACATCTGCGACAGCAGCCTGCTTTTTGGAACAACTTTTACATTACCCTGCCTCATTTCTTCTTTGCATGAAAATATTTTAAAAGCCATCGAAACCGTTGGCAACTTTATGCAAAAGTATGGCAAAGGGGTATTGGGCATGCACCTGGAAGGGCCGTTCATCAATCCTAAAAAACGTGGTGCACATGTGGCATCTATTATAAGAAAACCAACAAATGCAGAACTGCAGGAAATAATAAAAGTTGGAAAGGGAATTATAAAAGTAATAACGGTGGCGCCGGAATGTTTTACAGATGATCAATTAGAGATGCTGATGGATAACGATATTATTTTATCTGCCGGGCATTCTGATATGGATTATGAGCAGGCGCAATATTATTTTTCCAAAGGTATTTCATTGGTTACGCATTTATACAATGCGATGAACCAGATGGGCCATCGTTCGCCCGGACTTGTGGGTGCAGCGCTTGATAACAGCAATGTGTACACGCCTATCATTTTAGATGGAGCTCATTGCCATTATGCAGCAGCAAGAATTGCACAAAAAATAAAAAAAGAAAAATGTTTTCTCATAAGTGATGCTGCATTTTTAGGTAGAGCTGTAAACGATTTTAAATGGGGAGAATTTAATGCGACACTAATCGATGGTTTTTACCGCAATAACGAGGGAACCCTTGCCGGTGCTGCTATCTCTATGGCAGAAGCGGTGCAGAATGCGGTAAAATATTTAGATGTTTCGCTGGAAGAAGCTATTAAAATGGCAACTGTAAATGCTGCCAACGCAATAAATATGCAACACAAAGTTGGGTGTATAAAACAAGATTACCCAGCCAGCTTTGTAACATTCAATAATGATTTCAGCAAATACGAAACCCTGATATTTTAATGAATCAAAAAATAACCTGGATAGGAATTGCATTTGCTTTTTTATGGGCTTCCGCATCAACGGCTACCAAGATTGCGTTGGAAACTTCCCAACCATTTGTAATTGCAGTCATTAGATTTTTTATTGCAGGTTGCATCATGCTGTTTGTAACGCATATTATTTTTCGCCAGCGTTTGCCCAGGCAAAAAGAGTGGAAGAATCTCTTGATTTATGGCATCCTTAATATCAGTATTTATCTTGGCTTGTATGTAATAGCAATGCAGAAAGTTTCTGCCGGGCTTGGTACTTTATCCGTTGGTATCAATCCGGTTTTTATAAGTTTTATTGCTGCTATTGTTTTTCGTCAACGTATAGCAGCAGCAGGTTTCATAAGTTTATTACTTTGCTGTGCCGGCGTTTTTATTGCGGCATGGCCGCTGGTAAAAGAAAGTTATGCAAGTGTAGATGGTATAGTGATTATGATGGTAAGCATGCTTGCATATTCTGCCGGCGCTGTTTATTATTCCCGTACGAACTGGAACGGACTTCACATTCTCACCATCAATGGCTGGCAAACATTACTCGGCGGAATTATTTTATTACCCGTTTTATTTTTTACTTATAGATCAGAGAAAAACAGTTTCGATTTTCATTTCTGGAGCGGTACATTATGGCTGGCTATACCTGTATCCATTGGCGCTGTGCAATGCTGGTTGTTGCTATTAAAACACAATACTATAAAAGCGGCATATTGGCTTTTTCTTTGCCCGGTATTTGGTTTTTTAATTGCATGGGTATTTTTAAAAGAGCCTTTAAGCTTGTATACTTTATTTGGAGTCATCCTTGTAATAGCCGGCCTTTACATAGCACAACAGTATAAAATTTCTGCACAGAAAAAATAAAAAAAAATTGAAGCCGGACTTTTGTTTTTCAATCAGCAATTGTCCCGCTATCCATTACAAGGCCGGCGCAAAGCCCCGCACAAGCCTTCACCGGGCTTTCCATTTCTATCGGGGCTAAAATTTCAGCAGCATATTTTTATGGGAACAGTAATAAACTGGGGTTTGCTTTTTTTATAGCTCAGTTTTAATTTAAAAAATAAATTAACGGCCCTGCTTCTTAGCTTTTAATTTATCTAACTGATTTTTTGTTATCCAAAGCAAGCGGCCTGTTGTGTCCGTTAATTCTTTAAACATTATTAAATCTGCAACAATTTTATCATTACTAAATATAGATGGTTTAATAATTGCGAACTTATAAAATCCATTTCCGCTTCTACCAATATTTACATTGTCAAAATAAATTGTATCATTTTGCAAATGATAGTTCCCTTTGATCTCATTAATGCCAAAGTTTATATCTCTTTCTTTAAAAGTAAAGTCTTCTTTAAGCTTCAATGTTGTATTAGAATTTGCCGATCCTTCTCTTTCAGCAACAAGCAAGTCCGCTCCTTCAAATTTGCTAAAGTCGATAATCCCAAATGGTTTGTAAAATGTTAAGGCTAAAATAACTGCCAACAATCCAATCATAAATACCCTATGCTTACTAATTGGATTTTCCTTTGTCGCCAGATAAATTTGTTTGATGAAGGTTATAAAAAGGCCGAAATAAACAATTACTAATATTATAAAAGTTGGGAGTGAAAAAAGCCCCAGTTTGCCTTCCCAATAGTAAGTAGCAGTTACTATTAGAAAGAAAATAATTGCTATTATAAAAAGTCTTTTTCTTTTCAATATTTCATAGATTTTAAATGACTATACAAAATGTTCTGACATTCTTGTAATAGCACTCTTGTTTGCGACTGCTCTATTTTTTAATAGTAAATGTTGCTTCGTTAGACTTATTTATATAGTACTGCAAAAAAAAGTGATATTTTCCTGGCTTAAGAGTTCTTTCATAATTTTTCAAAATAGCAATATCAGCTAAGCGATAGGTGTGTTTAAGAATTTGCTTCGGTCGAAGATCATAAAAAGCACCAGTTTTCTTTAAGTCTTCTTTCGCATATAATGTAGATGACAATATTTCTGTATTAACTTTCGCTGATAAGGTGTCGTGGGTTTCGTCGAAAATAAGGATAGCAAAGGTACCCCAGGGATAATTTTTTAATGGTCTATCAAATAATAGTGATTGAATTGAGTCGGATAAATTTGTGATCGTCATTTCAAATTTTACACTATCAAAACTCTTGTAGTCATTCTTTAGTAGCCTGATTTTTACTTGCACGTTCGGGAATGTCGAAATTAATACGCTCTGTGCCAGAGTTACCTGACATAGAGTGAAAAGAAATACGGATAAAATAATAAATTTTTTCACTAAGCTTTATTCTATTCTTAAACCATATTTTTATCAACGAACATTTACACCTTAATGTATATTTTATTCTTATCCAATATCCAGGCAAAGAACCACATCATAGCAATAAAACATAGTGCATACATTAATGAGCCAATGCGCAGATCGGTAAACCAGGGTTTACACCAAGTCTCATAAAACCAACCAAAAGGTTCTAAATAATTTCTCTTGCCATTTGGTCCCATATCGCCCGGTATTTTTATAAGATTGAGAGCACGTGGAAGAATGCCACTCATCATAAAAATAAACAAAGCGTTTTTTCCAAACACTACAAAAAACTTACTCCACGCACCTATCCTGTTTTTAAATTCAATCAGGTAGATCAATACACTTATTACAAGCAATGCAAGCCCTGTGGTGTAAATAGTGTAACTGCTTGTCCATATTTTTTTATTGATAGGGAAGGTCATGTCCCAGACAAAACCACACAGAATAAGAACGCAGCCTGTTACAAAAAGCCCGTTTAGCATTTCTGCTGTTTTGCCTTTTGTAATTATATAGTTTCCTACCAGGTATCCTAAAATCACCTGTACAATAGAACCGAAAACACTCATCGTTCCTTCCGGATCAAAGGCAATTCCTTCGCCATGATACATGTGATTTTCTCCTAAAATGCTTTTATCTACGGCCGTACCAAACCAGCCATGAATACTGAATGGATCTGATGGATTTGCTGCGATGCATACAAACCAATACGCCAGTAAAATAAAAACTGCCGCCACAAAAGAGCCACGAACTTTAAAATAATGTACAATAACAGCCGCAAAAAAATAAGCACATGCAATTCTTTGCAAGACACCAAATATCCGCACATGGTCGAATGACTTTGCTACAAAATTTCCTGCATCATCATATTTTATAAAAGGGAACCAGTTTAAAAAGATGCCTATTAAAAAAATAAGCGCTGTACGCTTTATTATTTTTTTCCAAAAAGCGCCTTCACCTGCCGCTTCCAGCCTTGGCATTACAAATGCCATCGCATTGCCTACTGCAAATAAGAAAAAAGGGAATACTAAATCGGTCGGGGTACAACCATGCCATACTGCATGATCAAGCGGAGGAAAAATGTGTCCCCAGCTACCTGGATTGTTTACTAATATCATCAGTGCCACTGTTGCACCTCTGAATACATCGAGAGAATAATATCTTTCTTTCATCAGCCTAATGTTAGTTGCTTTAAAGTTATAAAACATTCAACATTTTACGCTGCATTCTTTTTAAACGGTTAACTTACTTTTTCACTCAACTCCAGCCACCGCATTTCTTTTTCGTCTAATGATGAAATAATAGCACTGATGCGGTCTGCTGCTTTTTGTAATTCATCATACCCGATGTTACCATTCATTTTTTCTTCCAGTAGTTTTTTTTCTTCCTGCAATGCCGGCATATCTTTTTCCAAATTTTCCAACTCAAATTTTTCTTTAAAAGACATTTTTTTCGGAACCTCCGTGGTGGTCTGTTGCCGGTTGTCTTCTGTCATCTTCTCATCCCCCACCGCTTTCATTATCTGTTGTGTCTTTTCTGTCAGTAAACCTTTGCTCACTGCTTCCCTGTACTGCGTATAGTTTCCGGGATAATCACGGATCACTCCTTCGCCTTCAAAAGCAAAAAGATGATCTACCATTCTATCCATAAAATACCGATCGTGACTTACAATTAAAATACAACCGGGATAATCCATCAGGAATTCTTCCAGCGTTCTTAATGTTTGCAGATCGAGATCATTGGTAGGCTCATCCAACACTAAGAAATTAGGATTCACAAACAACACACTCATCAAATGCAGCCTGCGTTTTTCACCACCACTTAATTTACTTAATGGCGTATACTGTTGCTCAGATGTAAAACCAAATTTTTCCATAAACAAACTGGCACTCAATTTTGTACCATCTGCCAACGGAAAATATTCAGCCATATCTTTTACATATTCTATGGCACGTTTATCTTCTTTATAAATTAATCCATCCTGGCTAAAATTGCCAAACACCACTGTATCGCCATGATTTATTTTACCGCTATCTGGCGGTTCCTGCTGTAAGGCTATTTTTAAAAAGGTAGATTTTCCGACACCGTTTTTCCCAACCACACCAATGCGTTCGCCTCTTTTAAAAGTATAATCAAAGCCCTTCATTATTACCAGGTCGCCAAAAGATTTATTTACTTTTTTAAGCTCTAAGATTTTTCCGCCAAGCCGGGTCATTTTCATTTGAAGGCTTACTTCTGCAACTTCTTTCTGTAGCTTCACCCTGTCTTCCACTTCTGCAAAAGCATCCTGCCGGCTTTTACTTTTAGTAGTACGTGCTTTTGGTTGCTTCCGCATCCACTCCAGTTCTTTGCGAAAAATATTTTTATCTTTTTGTAATTCACTTTGCTGTACTTCCAGCCGTAAACTTTTTTGCTCTAAAAAATAATCGTAATCACCTTTGTATATAAATACTTTTTCATCGTCAATCTCAATTATTTCGTTGCAAACTGCATCTAAAAAATAACGATCATGCGTAACCAGTAACAAGGTAATTTTTGCCGCACCCAAATATTCCTCCAGCCACTCTATCATACTTACATCCAGGTGGTTGGTAGGTTCATCCATTATCAATAAACAGCGGCCTTCATACAAGTAGGCTTCAATAAGTGCCTGTGCCAATGCTACTCGCTTTTTTTGGCCGCCACTAAGGTTGCCCACTTTTTCATTGAGGTGATGAATGTTTAGTTTTCCTAATATCTGTTTAAGATCACTTTCAAAGCTCCATGCATTCAGGTCATCAATCCTTGCCATCAGGTCTCCCAATTTGTCGTGGTCTTCAGAGCCATCTTCTAAAAACTGCTCATATTCTTTTACCACTTTCACTACGGGGTTGTCTAAACGAAGCACATTGTCCCAAATGGTTTTATTGCCGTCAAAGTCATTATCCTGTTGCAGCATTACCGTTTTAATGTCTTTATGTACCCACACGGTGCCACTATCCGCCGTATCGAGGCCGGCTAATATTTTCATTAAAGTACTTTTGCCACTGCCATTTCTGGCCACCAGGGCTATTTTATCGCCTTCTTCTATATTGATGGAAATGTTTTTAAAAAGCGTTCTTATACCAAAAGACTTGGTCAAATTTTCTACTGAAGCGTAATGCATAGCGGCAAAGATACGGCAAGGTTAGAGAGGTTCAAGAAGTTCAAAAGTTTAAAAATTGACGAATATCCAACTATATTGACCTTTAAGCGGCTTTTAATTTACTTTTGTCAAAATGCAACAAATGCAGATACATCCATCAACAATAATTGATGCCGGCGCAAAAATCGGAGAGGGAACTCATATCTGGCATTTTTGCCATGTAATGCCCACAGCAGTTATTGGAACCAATTGCAATATTGGCCAAAATGTATTTATAGATAATAATGTGAGTATTGGCAATGCTGTAAAGATCCAGAACAATGTATCGGTTTACAACGGTGTAATTCTCGAAGATGATGTTTTCATTGGGCCATCTGTTGTATTTACCAATGTAATAAACCCACGCAGTTTTATAGAGCGAAAAAATGAATTTAAAAAAACGTTGGTAGAAAAAGGCGCTACAATAGGTGCCAACGCTACTATAATATGCGGAGTTACCATTGGCCAATACGCCATGATTGGCGCCGGAACCGTGGTTACCAAAGATGTACCGGCGTATGCATTAATGGTGGGTAATCCCGGGAGATTAGTAGGTAAAGTAAATGAAAAGGGAGAAAAAATGGATGATTGAAATACAGGTTTTTAATACGTAAGCTTACCTAAACAGAATACTTTATTTTTGCAGACACGATTTTATTTATTACTGAATCAGAACAGCCTTAATTTTTCTTATTAATGATTAATGTTACCAGGTCGTACCTGCCCCCAATAGAAGTTTATAATGCCTATTTACAAAAGTTGTGGCAAAGCAGGTGGCTTACCAATAATGGGGTAATGGTCAAGGAGCTTGAACAGGAATTAAAAAATTATTTACAATCCGGTGAAACGCTGTTTTTAGGAAATGGTACTATAGCACTTCAATTAGCAATAAAGGCTCTTGAACTGAAGGGAGAAATTATTACGACTCCTTTTTCCTACGTAGCTACCACCACCTGCCTCTTGTGGGAAAACTGCATCCCTGTATATGCAGATATTAAAGAAGCAGATTATAATATTGATCCGGCAAAAATAGAGGAGCTGATCACTGATAAAACATCTGCAATATTAGCAACCCATGTATATGGTAACCCATGCGATGTGATTGCCATTAAAAAAATTGCTGATAAGCATAAACTGAAAGTAATTTATGATGGCGCACATGCTTTTGGTACAATTTATCAAAACAAACAATTACTAACCTATGGTGATGTGGCAACCTGTAGTTTTCATGCTACTAAAATATTTCATACAATAGAAGGCGGTGCTCTGATAACTAATGATAAAAAACTTGCAGAAAAACTATCCCTTTATCGCAGCTTTGGGCATATTGGTGATGAATATTTCTCCATAGGTATTAATGGTAAAAATTCTGAATTTCATGCAGCAATGGGCCTGGCATTATTACCAATGATGCCAAAGTTTATAGAGCGGCGTAAAGCGATAACTGAATTATATGATAGTATTCTATTGGACTTGCCCCTCACCAGGCCGGTAAGCCTTCCGGATACAAAATACAATTATTCTTATTATCCCGTGGCTTTTAAAACAGAGGAGCAATTGCTTAAAACCAAATTACTACTGGAGAGAAACAACATAAATACCAGGCGCTATTTTTATCCATCTCTCAATAACCTTCCTTACTTTAAAGGAGAAGCATGTCCCGTTTCAGAGTCCGCAAGTTTAAGAATGTTGGCTCTTCCCATTTATTTTGAACTGGAAGATGCAGCAATAAAAATGATCTGTGAAATTATAAAAGAAAGTTTTGCATGAAAGTAGCCATCATGCAACCATACCTTTTTCCGTATATCGGCTATTTTCAATTGATAAATGCTGTAGATACTTTTGTGATATATGATAATATTCAGTTTACTAAAAAAGGCTGGATAAACCGTAACCGCATTTTGGTAAATGGTAAGGATGAATATTTTACACTGCCACTTAAAAAAGATTCGGATTATTTAAATATAGTTGAAAGAAGGCTGGCAGATAATTTTACAGAGGAAGCCACTAAACTGTTGCGGAAACTAGAAGGTGCATATCGAAAAGCGCCACATTTTAATGAAATTTTTCCTTTAATTAAAAGCATTATCCTGAATCAGGATAGTAATCTTTTTAATTATATCCTGCAGTCACTGCAAACTATTTGTGATTACTTATACATCAAAACAAAATTTATAATTTCTTCTACTCTCAATATAGATCATAGCTTGCGTGGGCAACAAAAAGTATTGGCTTTATGTAATGCCGCCGTGGCAAAGGCATACGTTAACCCTATTGGCGGAACTGAATTATATTCAAAAGAAATATTTAAAGAAAATAATTTAGAGCTTGGGTTTTTGAAATCTTTACCGGTAGAATATATTCAATTTAAAAATGAATTTGTACCCTGGCTTTCCATTATAGATGTACTCATGTTTAACCCGGTAGAAAAAGTAAAAAATTACCTTAACTATTATACGATAATTTAATATGTTTAACTGGCAAAAAAAAGGACTCATATTTAATCCTACAGAAATTGAAGGCAGGCCCTGGTTAAAGGAGTTTGCACAAGCACCACATGCGCTTTTGTTTGATGACTTTGTACGTATTTATTTCTCTTGTCGGCCGCCGGCAGATGCAAACGGGCAGTACGTAAGTTATTCAGCCTATGTAGATCTGAGTAGAAAAGATTTCCCCAAAGTATTAGAAGTAAGTAAACAACCTATTTTAAAACTGGGTGCACTGGGTACTTTTGACGAGTTCGGAACTTACCCTGTTTCTGTAATACGACATCAGGATGAAGTTAGGGCTTACTATGCAGGTTGGACACGTTGTGAGTCTGTACCTTTTAATGTTGCCATTGGTTATGGCTTAAGTAAAAATGATGGAGAGAGTTTTGAAAAATTAGGTGATGGTCCCATACTTTCATACAGTATTGATGAGCCTTTTATTTTAAGTGGGCCTAAGATCAGGAAGTTTAATGATAAATATTACCTGTTTTATATTGCAGGAAAAAAATGGGTATTAGATAATGATAAGCCCGAACCTGTTTATAAAATACGCATGGCTGTATCTGATGATGGTATTAATTGGGAAAAAATAAATAAGGATCTGATAGAAACCAAGGTAGAAGAAAATGAGGCACAGGCTAGTCCGGATGTATTTTTTCACCAGGGAAAATATCACATGTTTTTTTGTTACAGGTATAGTGCAGGTTATAGAGGAAAAGAACATGGTTATCGCATTGGTTATGCCTGGTCTGAAGATCTTATTAATTGGAAACGGGATGACGAACAAGCTGGAATAACCGTATCTGAAGAAGGGTGGGATAGTGAAATGGTAAGTTATCCGCATGTTTTTGAAATGGATGGAAATATATACATGCTTTATCTTGGTAATGCTGTTGGCAGATATGGATTTGGTATGGCTACTTTACAAAGCTATCAACCGAAAACAACATAAAATGAAATGGGAAAAAAAGGGCCAGCTATTTGATCCTGCAAAATATGAACTCTATAATGATTGCAAAATATTTGCACAATCGCCGCAAACACTCGTGTTTGATGATTTTGTAAGAATTTATTTTTCTATCAGGAAATGGGATGATGCGGCAAAAAAATATTTAAGTTTTATTGCATTTGCAGATTTTAATAAAAATCTGGATACGGTTATCAGAGTATCAACTGCTCCTGTAATAAACCTGGGTGGTTTGGGAGCGTTTGATGAGCATGGGATCTTCCCAATAAATGTTTTAAAATACCAGGAAAAAATTTACGCTTATACCTGCGGCTGGAGCCGGCGTGTATCCGTATCTGTAGAAACATCTACAGGGCTGGCCATTAGTAATGATAATGGCAATAGCTTTCAAAAAATAGGCACGGGCCCAATACTTACATCATCTTTACAAGAACCAATGCTTGTGGGAGATTCCTTTGTGCAGGTGTACGATGATATTTTTCACATGTGGTATATTTTTGGACAAAGATGGAAACAGGCAGAAGGTGATGAGCCGCCGGCAAGAGTATATAAAATTGCTCATGCGGTTTCCGCAGATGGAATTAACTGGAAAAAAGAAGAAGGCATACCCATTATCAGTGATCTGCTAAATGAAGATGAATGCCAGGCGCTGCCAACGGTAATAAAAATAGGCAACAGGTATCATATGTATTTTTGTTTCAGAGAGGCTACAGATTTTCGCACAAATAAAGAAAGGGGATATCAACTTGGATATGCATGGTCTGATGATCTTGTTAAATGGCACAGAGATGATAAAAACAAAGGGATCGAGAAATCAACGGACGGTTGGGATAATGAAATGATGTGCTACCCACATATTTTTGAATGTGATGGTAAAGTGCATTTGCTATATAATGGGAATGAATTTGGCAAGTATGGGTTTGGCCTGGCGACACTTTTATCTGTTTAAAAAAAGTAGTATTTGAAAAATGAAATAAAATATAACATTGGCACAGCCACAGAAATGGACGTTGCCAGTCATCTTACCAGTTGTAATAGCCTGTTTGTTCCACCACTGAGCCAAAAACTAACTATTAAGGACTATGCAAAAAAAATAGTAGAAAACTCTGTTACCTTTGAGGCCTGGAGCAGGGAAGAATTGGTTGGGTTAGTAGCCGCTTATTTCAACAATAAAGAGGAGAGGGAAGGCTATATTACCAATGTTAGTGTTGTTAAGGATTTTGGGGGACAAGGAATTGCAAACACCTTATTAAATAATTGCATTGATTATGCTATTCAGAATAAATTTGTATCAATAGCATTGGAAGTAACTAAGGAAAGTAACGGTGCGATAGCATTATACCTTAAAAATAATTTTCAACAAACTGGTACGCAAGGTGAAACCATAAAAATGAAAAATAATTTAACCTAAAAAAATCATTACCGATGGCGGAATTAAAAAGAGATTATAATAGTGAATTAAAGGATACGAACGATCATAAGTATGCGTACAATTTTGATTTTGATGTGATGCATAAATTTATGATACAGTCTTTTGAGCCTTTTTATAAAGAAGGAAGCTGCCTGGAACTTGGGAGCTTTAAAGGGGATTTTACCAGGCGCCTTGTGCCGCAATTTAAAGACTTAACCTGTGTAGAAGCATCTGACGAAGCTATTGCGATTGCAAAAACAGAATTTGGTGATAAAGTAAATTTTGTAAATGGGCTTTTCGAAGAAATTACTTTATCCAGAAAGTATGATAATATTATACTAACGCATGTGCTTGAGCATATTGATGATCCTATTGCTGTAATGAAACGAATAAACGATGAATGGTTATCTGATAAAGGAAGATTTTTTTTAGTATGCCCAAATGCAAATGCACCCAGCAGACAAATAGCAGTAAAGATGGGCCTTATCACACACAATAATGCCATTACTCCTGCAGAAGCTGCACATGGCCACCGAATTACCTACACACTGGATACTTTGGACAGGGATGCCAGGGCAGCAGGTTTAAAAGTCGTACAACGCTCAGGCATATTTTTTAAAGCATTGGCAAATTTTCAATGGGATAGGTTGTTGCAAACTGATATTATTTCCGACGAATATCTGCAGGGTTGTTTTCAATTAGGGCAGGTTTATCCGGATCTATGTTCAAGTATCTTTTTAATGTGTGAAAAAGGGTAAGCCTGAGCAGAACTTCATATAATCATGAAAATAGGATTTATAGGAAATACAAATAACTATCCTTTTATTCTTGCTCAAAAGCTTATTGAGGAAGGCCATGAAATATTATTTATTGTAGATGAGAAAAGTACAGAAAAGCTACATAGGCCTGAAAATCATGTTTTAAAAATTGATTATCCTTATCCGGATTGGATCAAGGAAGATTTGTTTCCTATTAATATTATTAGGGTATTATTTCCGAAGATTTTTTCAAAAAGTGTAATTAGAAAATTGAACTCCTGTGACGCAGTTATCATTAATGGCTTATGGCATGGCATCAAATTGAAATTAAAAGATACTATTCCATCAGTCTCTGTTTTCTCCGGGGCCGATCTGGATGTCTATGCTTCCTATAAAAATTTTAAGCATTTTTTCTTTAACCACCCTAAAACAAAATATTTACCCGGCTTTATTTTAAAATGGCTGATAAAAGAGTATGTGAATAATCATCGGGCCGGAATAAGAGAGGCTTGTTGCATTAGTTATTTTCCACCGGGCGCTATACCCGAAGGAGATGAAATTATTAGAGAAATTTTTACAGGAAAAGAAGATCAGGTAGTAAGGTTTAGCCATTGCCATGTAAATACTGAAAATATAAATTACACCCCGCCACCTGAGAATACTCCTTTGAAAATTCTAAATGTTGCCAGGTTTGTATGGAAGCAACCTTTACCACCTGGGTACAACCAGGCAGAAGCTAAAGGAAATGATATAATGATACATGGGTTAGCGTTATTTTTAAAAGAGTATAAAATAAAACTTGATATACATTTTATTGAAAAAGGAATTCATGTTGATGAAACAAAAATGCTGATAAAAGAATATGGCTTTGAGGATATGGTAACCTGGCATAAGGAAATCTCTTTTTCAAACTTTATGGATTTTCTATGTTCTGGTGATATTATTTTTGAACAATTGGGTAATCATATATTTTCCGGAGGGTTATATCCCATGTTGATTGGCAGGCCGGTAATTGCTAATGGACGGCCCGAAATATTTGAAAAATTTACCGGAGAAGTTTCTCCACTTTGCCAGGCAACCACTGCGGAGGATGTTAAAGTATGGCTTGGAAAACTAATAAATAATGCTGATTATAGAAGAGATATTGGTATTGAGTCGAGGAAATATGTGTTGAAGCATTTTGATATAAAAGATGAGGCCTTATTTTTTGCAAAAGAATTGAGAAAAAATATTTTAGTATAGTAAAACTGTTTATGTTAAACACAATAATAAAAAATTTTTTTTCAAGAATATTAAATATAGTAATTCAGTTCTGCTCACTGGTGCTTATTAATAAATTACTGGGTACTGAAGGGAGAGGAGAATATTCTGCAATAATAACCTGGTGTTTAACTTTTGTTACCATTTTTTATTTTAGCATTAATATTGGCCTTTTGCGCCATAATTATATTCACAAGCATGTCGAGAATATTACAGATGAAATAGCAGGACTAATATTATACATACCACTTATTTTTGGTACGCTTGCAATCCTTTTTTCTCTTTTACTTCCCTATATAGTTCCCGGAATTTTTAAAACAATTACACCTGGTAATTATTTTGTAGTAATGGTTGCGCTGCCATTCATCATGTATAATTTTTATCTGCAATCATATATGCAGATAAGAAGTGACTACCTGCATTTGAATATATTATTGTACCTGCCAAATCTCGTTTCTTTACTATTGGTAGTAGTTGCGTGGCGACTAAATATATTAACGGTATTTTCTGCAGCTATTACTTACACAGCAGGCCAGGTAATCGGGGTTTTGCCGGCTTTGGTAAAAATGCTTGCGCAAAAAAAGCTAATGTTTTCTTTTAAGGTATTTAAAAGTGTTTTTAAAATATCTATGGTAGTACATATTGCCACCTTCATTACTTTCATAGTTAATAAATCTGACGTACTTCTTGTTAATTATTTCAAAGGGAATAATGATACCGGAATTTACTTTTTAGCAACAACTGTCGTAGGGTTTGTAATAATAATTCCGGCTGCTTTACAATCTATTTTATACAGTAAGCTTTCCACAAAAGATTCTTCATTATCACCTGAAAATATTTGCAGAGTGTGTCGTGTTACTATGGCGCTGATATTTACCGGCGTCGTAGTTATATATTTTTTAGTTCATCCCATAGTAATTATAGCTGGGGGCCTACATTATTTGAGAGCGGAAACGTATTTATATATATTACTACCTGTGTGTTTCTTTACGACAATGGGCGTTACTCTTTCGTCTTATTGGAATATTTTGGGAATTTATAAAACTTTAAATTTCTTTTCATTTGTATTAATGATCGTCTCGGTGACTGCAAACTTATTTTTAATACCAAAGTATGGGCCTATTGGGGCATCTGTCACTTATCTTTTAGCAGCTTTCTTTTCCTTTTTATTTCATGGTTACCTGGCCTTTAAATATCTGCCGGTAAAAAGTATTGCTGATATCCTTATAATCAATAAGCAAGATATTAGGTTAATAAAAAATGCGGTTTTTAAAAATTAAAATGAAGAAGGAGTTTTGTAATTACCACTGGTTTTTATCTGGTCTGTTTGCCGACAGGAAGGTTAAAGTAATTTTAATTTCTTTGTTTTGCAAAACCTACGTTTTTTGTTTTGCTTATATTTCCAAAATAAAGTAAAACCAGTATCAGAAATGGTAATACAGGTATGCGGTATCTTACTATTGTACCAAGGTTTAAAGTAGTAAGGCCTACCATAATTCCATAAACTACAACAAAAGAAAAACCGGAAAGTAAAATGTTATCACTAAAAATAATTTTAAAAAAGTAGAATATTTTATTTTTAAAAAAATAATAAATAAAGAAAATAAATAAGACAAAAGTTTCCAGGGACAATATAAAATTGAATAGTTTAAAAGAATCCCACGGGAATGGCCTGAAAACTCCATTAATAAAACTTTCGGGAGCTAATTTGATGAATGAGCTAAGGCTGGTTATATTTTCCGGCTTAATTGATAGTTGGATACCGGAATCTCCTTCTTCCTTAACAAGTTCATATCCATTTTGTTGTTGCAAAACTTCCTGTACAATGGAATCAGAAACTTGCTGAAAATATTTATCACTAAGAGGTGTAAGACTGATTATACTAAGTAATAAAAAGAACGCTACAAATGCAATCTTCTTTATTATAGAATATTTACTGTCAAATAGCTTTTTTACACTTGTAACAATGTATAAAATACCAATACATAAAATTATGGCAATCAGAACAAAATTTCTCACCATCAATAGTAAGAATAAAGTTGAAATTAGTATTAAAATATAAGTAAGTTTAAATTCTTTCTTTTTAAAGATCATCATTGACGAATAAGCCATCCATCCGAGACAGCCAATTACTAAAGTATCTTTCAAAACAATGGCGCCGTAAAAATTAAGGGTTGGTAAAAAAAATACTGCCCAATAGAGCTGTTTTTTTAAGTGGGGATAATAATCATACATTGTTATAATTAACCTTAAAATCCCCGTGTATGAAAAGTAGCAGAAAAATAACATTAAAGCAGGATACGAGCTAAAGGAAAAAAGATTTAAAATAGCAGTTATATCCATAAACCTTCCGGTACTCCAGGATAAGTTGGAATTAAATTTTGTCCAGAATAGCCCGGTATTATTAACATACGTCTGCCTCAGATCAACACTGTAAGAATAATAGTAGCAGGTATCTCCATATCCAAAATAGTATTGTATAACCAATGCAGAGGCAATTGCAAAAAATAAATGATAATAAAAAGCGAGTCG
>JBDSIB010000060.1:0-5766 GCA_039918155.1 Ferruginibacter sp. | reverse complement strand
ATGAGCGTAACTTTTACGCCCTCTTCCCGCAGGCTGCGGGCAGCTTGTGTACCGCTATAATCAAATTCGCAGGCCTGCCCAATAACAATGGGACCGCTACCTATAATTAAAACTGACTGTATGGAATTGTTTTTTGGCATAGTAAATTGAGCCTTTTGAGCGTGCAAAACTACTTGTAAAAAAGAGAAATAAAAAGGAGAATGTTGATTAATTGCTTTGAACTCCTGTAAATATTGCCTCCGGGGGAAATGTGGTTACCTGTTTGAGTAGATTTTGGCAAGTTGCTGAAACAAATTGATTGTATTTGAAGGTTTACTGTAAAAAGGGCTCATACGGCCGGCATGCCTGAGGTATGCTCGAAGTCAGCTCAAGGTATGCCTCATTAATGATCTTTCATACTCTTTGCATAC
Source organism: Ferruginibacter sp. (assembly GCA_039918155.1). GTDB lineage: Bacteria > Bacteroidota > Bacteroidia > Chitinophagales > Chitinophagaceae > Ferruginibacter. The sequence continues at coordinate 5,356 of JBDSIB010000060.1, read as the reverse complement.
TGTTTTCATACTATCGTTATACTGTTTGCATGCTGTTTGAAATTTAAACCTTAACCTTAATTGTTATCCGTCATAGATAGAAAAGCAAATTACGGAGGCCAGGTTTCCGGATAAATAAATGATTCGTTTGTGATTTACATTTTCTATTCTTAACTTTTGGTAAAATATATAACTTGCAAAGTCCCTACACCGGATCTTCAAAGAATTGTCCCAGCTGCCAAACAGAAATGCGAGGTAAGTTCTGTTATAACTGCGGCGAAAAGAAGCCTGATAAAAGTGATCTTTCGCTTAAAAAATTTATAACAACGGCGATAGACAGCTTTACGCATTTTGATGGTAAGTTTTTTATTTCGCTGAAATACCTGCTGTTCTTTCCCGGCAAACTCAGCACGGAATTCCTGAATGGTCGCCGAATAAAGCTGATGAAGCCGGTACAACTATATCTTGTGATCAGTATCATTTTTTTTATTTTTCCGAAGAACCTCGATCTGTTTTACACCCCTTTATCCAACACAATAAATCAACAGCATCAGTACGGTCTGCGTGTTAAAGCTTATGCCGAAACCAAAGCAGCAACATTAAAAATTACCACTGACGAGTTTGAACAAAAATTCGATGGCCATGCTACCGAAAATGGAAAATTGTTCGTCTTCCTCTGGATACCAATGTTGTCGCTGGTATTATACCTTCTTTTTTTTAAAAGGTACAGGCAATATGTGCCGCACCTTATCTTTTCCACACATTATTTTTCTTTTTTCCTGGTGTTCTTTTTACTGTATTCCCAGATCGTAGTGATGCCGTTATTAAAATTCAGGGAGAATTGGTTTGTATTGAACAGTACATGGGTATGGGGTATTTTTCAGTTTGGCGTATATGTATACCTGCTGCTGGCTATAAAGCAGGTGTATAGGCAAAAATGGATATGGGTAATTTTAAAATCATTGATATTGTTTACCTGCTTAATTGGTATGTCTATTTACTACAGGCAGTTTATTACATGGTACACTTTATGGAGGATGTAATGGATTCTTTTTTGTTTCGTATGCCGACCCAGGGAAAAGAAATGATCAATTGATTTGGCTAATTTCCAAACTCTTTATTAGAGGACTGAATTGAGGTTAATTTTTGGGGCTGTGAACTCATACCAATAGCCGGCAGAAGTTCCGGCTGTACGCTGCAACCTCCGCTGCGCTTCGGTTTACGCTTCCATCCGGCAGCCATTGGGCAGAAAAATCTTTGCTCAACAAAAATCAGTTGTTTTTTTACAAAAAAATTCCGCCTCAATTTCTCAAGGCGGAATACATTTATAAAGAATTATGTTATCAATATTTACAACCGGTTGATAGAAATATCTTCATGAACATCTACCACTTTTTTGGTGATCACATCATCTTCTTTCATTACCGTTTTCCAAAAAATGGCAGCTACAACGCCTCCCAAAATAGGAGCAACAATAAAAAGCCATAACTGTTGCAATGCAAGCCCACCTGCAAAAAGTGCCGGAGCAAGGCTGCGGGCAGGATTAACCGAAGTGCCTGTAATAGGTATGCACACAAGATGTATCAACACAAGCGATAGACCAATAGCAAGGCCCGCCATTGAAGGATTTGCTCTTTTTGCGGTAACGCCAAAAATTACCGTTAAGAATATAAACGTAAAAACCGCTTCCGTAACAAATGCCGAGACCATGGAGTATTTGCCATTATAAAGTTCACCCCAGCCATTTGAGCCGAGGGCATATTCTCCCAATTTGAAATCTGGTTTTCCTGAAAGTATCAGGTACAAAACTGCAGAAGCTGCAATGGCTCCAACGCATTGAGCAATAACATAGCCGATCGTATCTTTTACAGACAACTTTCCTGCCACCAGCATTGCAATAGAAATAGCCGGATTAATATGGCAGCCGGAAATGGGGCCAATGGTATACGCCATCACTACTACACTCACGCCAAAGGCAAGTGCAATACCTAACAAGCCAATACCCGCAGGAGCGATGCCTTCAGCGCTTGCACCCGCAACGACGGCTGCACCGCAGCCAAATAATACCAGGCAAAATGTGCCAATAAGTTCGGCAATGTACTTTGTAGAAGATCTTGTTTCCATGAAATAATTGTTTTAAGTGAAAGGGATAAAAGAAAATTTATTAAAGTATTAAACTATAAAATATTATTTACAACCTGCTATATTTTTAAAAAATAGTTGGTATTCAATTCCTTTTTCACAGCTCCGCCACTTTAAATACCCACACATAATCTGTCAGCTTTTTCATTGCCGGTGGTATGCTTATCTCAACTGCAGTTCCTCTTCTCTTCCAGGTTAATTTTTTATTGGAGCCCAGCATTTTTATTGTTGCATTATTCTCAATGGCTAATTTGGTAAGCAGCACTTTTTTATCTGGGTAAGAAGAAAGAAAAACAAACTGCGTCTTCTTATCTTTTGATTGTGTAAAATGAATACTGTCGCTTTCATTGTTTACCGCATACATCCTGCTGCCATAAATTGCTTCCCCATTTATCTTCATCCAGGCGCCAATTTGTTTTAATCTTATGTACGCATTCGGATCCAGTTGTCCATCCGGCCCGGGGCCGATATTCAATAAATAATTTCCGCCTTTGCTTACAATATCTACCAGTTTTTCAATAATCTCTTCCGCAGGTTTGTAAGTATCATTCGGCACATAACTCCAACTCGTTGCCATCGTCATGCAGGTTTCCCAGGGGTAAGGCAAACCCGTAGCTGGTATATGTTGCTCGGGTGTGAGATAATTTTGATAAGGCCCGGGGACGGCACGATCTACTACTATCAAACCCGGTTGTTTTGCCCTTGCTTCTTTCACCAGCCCTGGCATATCAATATCCTGGCTTTGCGGGTTCCGTGCATAACGACTACCATCCTCTACTTCCAACAATTGATCTTTTACTTCTTCATCCGTTTTCTTCCGCACCCAGCCGCCATCCAGCCATAGAATATCTATCTTACCATAATCACTCATCAATTCATTTACCTGGTTGTGGGTGTAGTCAACAAATTTTTTCCATTGCTCCGGATGTTTTTGAATAGAATAATTTGCATTGCGATCGCTTGCCGGAAATTTCTTCCACCAATAATTATCACTGTGCCAATCAGGTTTTGAAAAATAAGCACCGATCCAGAAATTATCTTTTCGAAAGGCACTGAAAATTTCTTTTGCAATATTACTGTTAGGGTTAGACGAGAAAGCGCAATCCTTATCTGTTATTTTATAATCGGTGTATCTACTATCGAACATACAAAAGCCATCATGATGCTTTGTTGTGAAAACCAAATATTTCATCCCCGCTTCTTTGGCAGCATCTGCCCATTTTTTGGGATCAAATTTTACGGGGTTAAATGTTTTCTTTAGATCAGTATATTTTTTTACATACTCTGCATAACTATCGGCTACGCCTGGTTTTTGACCGCCAATAGCCCAACCTACATCTTCCGGGCAAATGCTCCAGCTTTCTACAATTCCCCATTGGCTGTACGTTCCCCAATGCATGAGCAATCCAAATTTCAGATCCTGCCAATCTTCCAGCCTTTGGTGAATGGCAGGGTCGGGATCAGGAAAATATTCCTGCTGCTGTGCAGATAATTTTGCGGAGCATAAAATGAAAAAGTGAAATGCTATGAACAATCGTGTAAGAGAAAATTTCATTTGCGAAATTTTAAATTGGTGTGAAGATGCAGTTATTAAAGAAACGAAATTTTATGATGATTGCATTGAGTTAAATAGATTTGGAAAATACCAGCATAAAAATCTTCTGCACTTAGTGAAATATTTTTCTGCATTTTTATTTGTGTATTTTCTGCGGTTGATTTTGCATAAAGAAATATAAAGTGAAACAACCATACATTCAGACATTTGTTCTCATTTATATTTTGGATTATAGACAGGGGTCAAATAAAAAATTTCGCTTGAAAAAAAGTTGCTTTAATGGATAACTTCTTTTACAATTAATATCTTAAAACCGGTATTGTAATCCGGCTGCTATTATACCATTTAATTTTAAAAGGAATTTTTGCATCGGCCATAGTCTCATCACTCACATCTTTTCCGGTACCATAATTTACCTGCCAGTTAGGGTTCTTATTTACTCCAAGCGTTATCACTAACCGGCTCCCTTTTTCCAGCTTCTTGCTTATGATAAAGTTATTTTGGAAATGGATGGTTTCCATTTTCCCCGGCTGTAGTAAATGCCTGGTAGTTCTGTCTTTGGCATAGCTGGCTCGCTGCATTGATTCGTTCAATGCAAAATAATGCCCATCCGCTGTTTGCTCATAAAGATCAAGTACGAGGTCAATATCTTTTTTATTAATGCTGATGTCTATTGCTGCAGATATAGCACCGCTGATGGCAAAAGTCCCATCGACAGGTTCGCTCACAAAAACCAGTTTTTCCTTTTCCGGTATCAGGGTGCTGTCTACAAGAATTGTAAAAGCCATAATATCTTCTTCCCGAAAGCGCAGCTCTTTTCTGTCTGTCATGTCTACCTCCTGGTTTATAAAGCCGGGTTGTATTGGTCTACGGTTTACAAGCGGATAAGATTTTCCGGAAAGATTATTTCCTAAGAAAAAAGTAAGAGCGTCATTGTGCATCTGATCAAGCGTAGCAACATGTTTCCATTCATTAGTTCCCATTACCTCAAAATTTACCCTGTCTTTCAATATAGCCGGGCGTTCACCGCCTTTGAGCACATAATCAAACCAATTAAATACGATATCTATAATTGGAATATTTGCGACAGAATCAATCTTGTAACCCCCTAATACCGGGGCCGGATAATATTGCGAACCACCATGATTAAAAGGCCCGATAAGCAGGTAATCGTTGGGATTTTTATTCCATTTATGAAATTGTTTATAATAATACATCGCACCCACCTGATCATCATCATAATAACCGGTAGTAGTTAAAACAGGAATATTGATATGAGCAAATTCCTGCTTTTGTGGAATCATTTTTTGATAGAAGCTATCATAAGAAGGATGTTTTAATATCCGCTGATAGATGTTGTTTGGCCGGCCTTCCAGCGTGTCCAGTGAACGAAAGTTTAAACCTTCCTGGTACCACTTTGCAGTAAGATCTTCCCATTTTTTATCGTTGAAAAAACCAGTGGCATCCGTTAATTTATTATCTAAAACGTAATGAAGCCAGCGTAGTAAATAAGTGGGCATTATCCCATTGAATAATGGGAAATCTATACCGGGTGCTACTGCCGCCTGCGGCACAATTGTTTTTAAAGCCGGGTGTAAATATTTTGTAGCACTCCATTGGGCAAAGCCTAAATAACTGCCGCCATACATTCCTACCTTACCATCGCACCATGGCTGTTTA
>JBDSIB010000059.1:0-2022 GCA_039918155.1 Ferruginibacter sp. | reverse complement strand
GATATTAATTTATCTGTTGTTTTTATATCGATGTATCAGAATTTATAAAAAATGTCCGTATGCGTTTGGTGCTTTTTTAGCGCTGGCGCTGAGTTTTACTTTAGTGATACAGGCCATCGCAAACATGGGCGTAAACGTAAACCTCTTTCCAAATACCGGTGTTACACTTCCGCTGGTAAGCATGGGCGGTAGTAGTTTTTTATTCACCTGCTTATCTATCGGAATTATTTTAAGTGTATCAAGGAACGTAGAGCAGCAGGAAGGTAAGGCAGCATTAAAATTAAAGAGGCAACTTGAAGAGGCTGAAGCAGAAGAAGTGGCGGGAGAGGAAGAAGAATAAATTTTGTTATCAGCGGTATACCAATGGTCATCATCGTTGTGTCACTCACTTGTACAGCAGCAAAGAATGAGCATTAAAGAATTAAATAGATGAGCGAAGCGGAAATAATTAAAGAAGTACCGGACTCCCCCTTCAGGGGGCGGGGGGGGCTTCGAATTATAATAGCAGGTGGAGGAACAGGAGGACATATTTTTCCGGCAATAGCAATTGCCAATGCAATAAGAAAAATACAACCGGCGGCAGAAATTTTATTTGTAGGTGCAAGAGGTAAAATGGAAATGGATAAAGTACCGCAGGCTGGTTACAAGATAAAAGGATTGGAAATAGCAGGTTTCAATCGTAGTTCTTTGATAAAAAATATTGGGTTGCCTTACAAGCTTTTAAAAAGCTTTTTGCAGGTGCGTACTATTTTTAAAGCTTTTAAACCTACTGCCGTTATTGGTGTTGGAGGGTATTCAAGTTTTCCGGTACTGCGCTTTGCACAAAGCCAGGGTATAAAAACTTTTATACACGAAAGCAATTCTTTTGCAGGTAAAACCAATATTTACCTGGGCAAAAGAGCAACTAAAATATTTACTGCAACTACCGGTATGGAAAAATTCTTTCCGGCAGCAAAAATTGTGGTCACCGGAAATCCTGTTCGTCAGAATATTACCACGAGTGCTATTTCTAAAGAAGAAGCGATCCGTCACTTTGGACTTGCAACAGATAAAAAAATTGTTTTAAGTATTGGTGGTAGCCTTGGTGCAAAAAGTATTAACGAAGCAATTGATGCAAATATTGAGCAGTTCGAAAAAAATGATCTGCAGTTAATATGGCAAACCGGCAAACCATTTTTTGATAAAGCATTGGCAACAGCCAAAGGCCGCACAAATATATATGTGAATGATTTTATTACACAAATGGAATATGCTTATGCCGCAGCAGATATTGTGATCAGCCGGAGTGGCGCAATGGCAATTGCAGAATTGTGTATTGTTAAAAAGCCGGTAGTGTTTGTGCCATATCCATTTGCTGCAGAAGATCATCAGACTGCGAATGCAAAAGCTTTGGTAAATAAAGATGCAGCTGAAATGATAAAAGATAATGAGGCGTTGACAAAGTTGGTACCTGAAATAATTGCACTAAGTAATAATGAAACATTGCAAAAAAAATTAGAAGAGAATATCGGTGAGTTGGGAATTAAAAATGCAGATGAAAAAATTGCAGCTATAATATTAGAAAGTATTTAAAAAGGAATGAAGGACATCAGCAAAATATCATCTGTTTATTTTCTCGGCATTGGGGGTATAGGAATGAGTGCGCTGGCAAGATATTTTAATAGTAAAGGAATTCAGGTAAGTGGTTATGATAAAACTTCTACTTTTCTTACAAAGCAACTGGAAGCAGAAAATATAAAAATACATTATGAAGATAATGTAGAGTTCATTGACAAAAATGCGGACCTGGTTATTTATACTCCGGCAGTTCCGGCTGGTCACACGGAGCTTAATTTTTATAAAGAGCATAACTATCATCTTTTAAAAAGAAGTGAAGTACTGGGACTGATAACTGAGCATAACTTTAATATCTGCATAGCAGGCACACATGGCAAAACGACTACGAGTGCAATGATAGCGCATATATTAAGAGATACCGGTTATGGCTGCAATGCTTTTTTAGGTGGCATCGCAAGTAATTAT
>JBDSIB010000058.1:0-33699 GCA_039918155.1 Ferruginibacter sp. | reverse complement strand
TACTTTCAAATTTATAATTGTCAGCCTGAGCTTGTCGAAGGCGGGTCGAGGTTTGAAAGAGCGGTTGAGCATTTTAGAGTTTTACTTTTAAATGTTAGATTACAATACTGAGGTTGTCGAAGTATTGACGAAACATAGACAAAAAGTTGATCAATCATATTTAATAACACAATCGCTTTAATTAATCATTACATAAATTGCAGCCATGCAGCGCAGGTTTATATATTTTATCAATCCCATTTCCGGCACAAAAAGCAAAGATGATCTGCTGAAAATGATTGAAAAAAAAACTACGCAGCAGCATATTCCATTTCAAATCTTGAACACCAATAAAGACGGTGATTACAAATTTCTTATAAGCAAGATCGAAGAAGAAAAAATAACTGACATCATCATTTGCGGTGGCGACGGAACGGTAAACCAGGTAGCTGCATCACTCTTAAATATTAAAATAAATATTGGCATTATACCGATGGGTTCCGGCAACGGGCTTGCATTGGCAGCAGGTATAAAAAAAGATCCGCTCAAAGCACTGGACATCATCTTTGCGGGCAAAGCCACAGCCATTGATAGCTTTTACATCAATAAAAAATTTAGTTGCATGCTTTGCGGCCTCGGCTTTGATGCACAGGTAGCACATGACTTTGCAGAGCAGCCTTCCCGGGGACTAGCCACCTATATAAAACAAACAGTAAAGAATTTTTTTAAAGCAGAAGCTTATTCTTTCAAAATTGAAACAAACAATACTACTATAAATTCAGAGGCATTTTTTATAAGTATTGCCAACAGTAACCAGTTTGGAAATAATTTTACTATTGCCCCCAAAGCCAGTCTCAGCGATGGTTTGCTGGATATTGTAATAGTAAATAAAATGAGTAAACTTAAAATGGTTTACACTGTATTAAAACAGGTAAGGCTTGGAAAAGTAAAACCGGTAGCAGAAAAGAAACACCAGGAAAGTTCCATACAATATTTTCAAACAAAAAAAATAGTCATCCATAATCCTTCATCAGCACCACTTCATATTGATGGCGACCCGGCCCGTACAGCAAAGCATTTTGAAATAGAAGTTATAGAAAAAGCATTCAGGTTATTACAGCCAGAATAAATTCACAAAATAATTATCAGGGTTTTATCAGCTCTGCTATTTTTTTAAGCGCAGCTGCATTGTTGGCATTATTAAAAGATTCTTCTACATCTCTTTTTTCCCTCGCCGTCAAGTGAAAATTAAGTGCTGCAGTTTTTTCTTCTTTACCCGCAGTATACACAATATTTATTTTATAAAAACTGGAATCAGCGCTTTGTTTGTAAAAATTGTATTCTTCAGATTGTTCGTAATCCTGTAATTTAAACCAGTTGTGTTGCAGCATTGTAGCCGGCGTTACAATCATATCTGCCAGCGAATTTGTTTCAAACGGTCGATCCCAGTTATCAGCAGCCCGGTCTCTCAGTTGAAGTATCAATACGCCGCTGGTGTTTTCTTTGATCCAGTCTTTAAAATTATCCATAAACCGCAGGCTTGTTTCCTGGCCAAAGTTATCACGCAGTCCTGCATCCATCACATCTATTACTGGCGTGCTTGGCAACCATACATTTGGCAATACCAACGGAAAAGTTGCATTCATCCGCAAGGCAGTCAGCACACGCAGGTTCATTGGCTGCTGGTTTTTAAACATCGCTGAAAAGTCAATCGCATCAGGGCTGGTAGTGGTATCTGACTGTTGTGTTAGCGGCTTCATCATAAAGCTGATGGGCAAAGTACTTATCATCATCTTTCTGCCATCACTTTTTATTACCGAGTTAAAAAATATCAGCGGCACATTGCCTGCTGTCTCATCTCTTACCAGGTCTTTCATCTGAATGTTGAGTATCCCCTTTGTGTTATCACCCAGCTTTTGTTCGAATGCATAGCCCCTGTCTTTTACATAATAATTGCTATCTACCATAAACTTTTGAAATGGCGCCAGCATATCTCTCGCCATCATCGAAGTAAAGATCGGGTTAAGCAAATCGCCCGCAATATGGCTTGTATAATCAGGATTGTGCAGGTTGACAGATTTGTCTGTTAACTTATATCGGTAAAGCTCACGGTAATAAGTAGCCGCTAACATACCGCCGCTTGCGCCACTTATTAAAAATGTATGCTGCATTAATTTGCCGTCTGAAATACTGTCTAACTGCTGCATTGTATTCATTACAAATGCAGCACTCCTAAGGCCGCCCCCACTTACGGTTATAAAGATCATTAATGGCTTCTCTTCATGCTGGCGGGCTTTCCATTTGTTCAGCACTTTAATCATACTCTTTTTATCTTCTGCTACTTTTTCCGGTGTACATAATGCATTTAAAGCATTCTTATTATAGTCTGGCCGGTCAGATTGATCTTTATAATCAAGTCCATAAGCTTTATTACGTGGGTCAATGATCTCCCTTTCGTATAATATATTTATTACAAATAATAATACAATGGCTGCCGGAAGACTCCAGCTCTGCAGAAAGTAAGTAAGTGCCCCAATGAATGCGATCATCAATGCAAAAAAGATAAGAACACTGCCGGCAGCCGGCATTTCAAAATATTTATTGTCAAGCGAAAAACCAACCGTTACTAAAAATATAAACGCAAGTAGTATGCTGCCGATGGCGGCAAGATGATGTCTTTTAAAAATAGTATCAATAAAATCCTGCCTGTAATGCTGTACGTTTCTGACTTTTCTAATACGAAAGGCTGCATCAAAATAATACCGCACTCTAAGACCAAACTCATCATGCTTTAATTGCTTCCCGGTAAATGTTTTTTTAAATAATTCAGGATTTGAAATGATCGGCGCCATTGTATGAGCAATCGTTTTTTCTGCACCAAAAAAATACCCAAAAGAAAGAATGATAAGAATAATAAAACCACCAAGTATGCCACCCACTTCGGTAAAAATCTCATTTACAGACATCAGTTCTTTATATATATTAAACTGGTAAAGTTTTACAAAATAAAAAACAAGCAACAGCAAAGGAAGGATACTGTTATTGATACAATATTTTAAAAAAGGATTAGAAGTAGTGGCTAAAAATTTGAATCTTCTGCTATGTAGAATAAAAGTTGTGATGTTCCAGCTCATCATAAATACACCTAATGCCACACCCACTATTAATGCACTTAAAATATTTACAGAGCCAAGATATTCCGGAGAAAAAAACAACGCATCTGCACCATAGTCTTTTAAGAAAACACTATCAATAGTACTGAATAATACATACCAAAATACCAGCAATACCTGGTACTTTCTGAAATGCAGAATAAAAAGCTGAACCGGAAAGGAATAAAAAATATTTTTTAGCAGCAACTTCATACTTAGTGAATTACTTTAAAATTACACTAAAGCAAGAAATTAATATCATAACTGCGATTTCAATTTATTATTGCGGACAATAAATAATAAACATACCATACACATTACTAATAGCATTGCGGTAAACTGGTGCGCCACACCCAGCCACACAAAAGGTTCTGTATTTGTGGCATTTAATACTGTTGTTATTCCTAATAAAACCTGTGCAAAGATCAATAGCAACAATACCATTCTGAACCTGCTGAATAAAGCAGATGCCTGTACTTTTTTTGATCTGAAAAAAAACACGATCACACTTATTAAAAGTAAATACGCAAGACTACGATGAATAAAATGCACCATCAAATTATTATTGATCAGGTTTTTTGCCCAAGGCGATAGCTCACCAATATCAGTGGGAATAAATTGTCCGTTAATATCCGGCCACGTAGTTGCAGTTGCAGCAGCATGCAGCCCTGCCATAAAACCTCCATATATTAATTGAAAAAATAATAATAGAGTTATAAAAATAAGTTTACGATGTACACTGGTATTGAAAATTTTCTGTTGTTCTTTAATCAATAAACTAAGTGCAAACCACAAAGTGTAAGCAAGTAATATTAATGCAGCAATAAGATGTGTAGTAAGTTCAATATGCCCTACAAAAAACTTCTCAGGCACCAGTCCACTCTTTACCATTATCCAGCCGATAGCACCCTGCAGCCCTCCTAAAATGAACAGCACTGCCATCGGCATTATCATAGACGGTTTAAATTTTTTCCTAATTAAAAAATAAACAAACCCCACTAAAAATACCATTCCCATCAACCTGGCCCAAAGCCGGTGGCTCCATTCCCAAAAAAAGATGAATTTAAAATCCCGTAAAGAAAAATTTTCATGCACATATTTAAACTGATCAGTGGTTCTGTATTTATCAAATTCCAGTTGCCATGCAGCATGGTTTAGTGGTGGCAATGCGCCCGTGATCGGCTTCCACTCTGTGATAGATAAACCAGACTCCGTAAGCCTGGTGAAACCACCCAGCAATACCTGTATCATTATCATTCCTACCCCAATTAAAAGCCAAATACCTACCTGGCGGTTGCCTTTATTTTCTGTAAGATTATTCATAAGGCTGTAAAGATAGTGCAGCACATCTGCAAAGCATTGTCAAAAAATAATTAGAAATTTTTACCGGATATTTGCAATTGAAAATGTTGCAACCTTTTTTATATAAGACAAAAACCGAAGCCGGCGTAGATGAAGCCGGGCGTGGTTGCTATGCAGGGCCTGTATTTGCGGCAGCAGTTATTTTGCCAAAAGATTTTTTTCATCCCTTATTAAATGACAGCAAGCAACTCAGTGAAAAAGAAAGAGATCTGCTCCGTCCTATTATTGAAAAAGAAAGCATCAGCTATGCCGTAGGATCTGTCTGCAATAATGAAATTGATATTATAAATATTTTACAGGCATCTTTTAAAGCAATGCATATTGCTTTGGATAATCTAAAAAAGACACCTCAATATATTTTGGTAGATGGCAACCGTTTTAAATCTTATAAAGAAATAAAACACAAATGCTTTATAAAAGGTGATGGCATTTATGCAGCCATTGCAGCCGCAAGTGTATTGGCAAAAACTTACCGGGACGAATACATGCAGCAGTTACATAAAGAGTATGAACATTATGGCTGGCAAAATAATAAAGGTTATGGAACCGCTGAGCATCGCAAAGCAATTGATGAGATCGGTCTTTGTAAATATCACCGCAAAAGTTTTAATATACTGCCTGCACAAATAAGTATGTTTTAAATAAAATTGCTCCTGATTAAACTTTATCACTGGCTTTCCGTCTTATTTGAACATTAAATAAATAATCATTTTTTTAAATTAATATTATGAAAGCAACAAAATTTGTAGCAGCTTTTGCATTAATGCTGATAACTGCCGGAACTGCTTCTGCACAAACAACTCAGGGTGAGAGAGCCCGCATTAAAAGTGGTGTAAAAAGTGGTGAGCTTACAAAAAAAGAAACCAAAACTTTGGTTAATCAACAAAAAGATATTCACCAGGACCGTAAAGAAGCAAAAGCTGATGGAGTGGTTACTAAAGGTGAAAGAAAAGATATAAAACAAGATAAGAGAAAAGCAAGCCGTAGCATTTATCGTAAAAAACATAATGGCCGGGTTAGGCATTAATTTTTAAAAGGCAATCAAAATATAAAGCAATCAAGCAATTGGTTGCTTTTTTATGATTAAAACATTTATTACAGTTCCTCAAATTCCCCCAACCCTTTTCTAATAATACTCCAATCATCGGTAGTGCAATCCACCACAGTTGAGGGAACCATGCCGCCAATGCCTCCATCGACAACAAAATCAACCAGGCTTCCGAATTTTTCATACATCACTTCCGGATCAGTATATTCTTCTACCATTTCGCCGGGCAGAGATGCACTTAACAATGGATGCTCTGTTGCCTTGAGGATATTTCGGCAAATCTCATTATCGGGCACACGCAGACCAATAGTAGATTTTTTGCTTTGCAATATTTTAGGCACCTGCTTACTTGCAGGCAAAATAAATGTATATGGCCCTGGTAAATGATTCTTCAACATCCTGTATAAGGGTGTATCAATACTTTTCGTATAATCACTCAACTTGCTCAAATCCTGGCAAATGAACGATAGCTGCGCCTTCTGCGGATCTACATTCTTTATTTTACAGATGCGTTCTATGGCTTTATGTTGAAAGATATCGCAGCCGATACCGTATATAGTATCTGTGGGATATATAATTATTCCACCGTCCAGCAGGCATTCTGCCAATTGTTTTACCAGCCTTGGTTGTGGATTATCAGGATGAATCTGTAAAAGCATATCATCAAAATAACATAAAATATGCCGCACCTGCGTAAAACAAAAATTTATCAGCTACTTTTGCCCCGTTTTTTTACTGTTTACAAAAAAATAAATCATCACTTATGTCTTTAATCACACTGGGCACCATGGCCTTCGATGCAATTGAAACTCCTTTTGGAAAAGTTGACAGGATCATTGGCGGCTCAGCTACCTATGTTGCCTATGCTGCCAGCAATTTTATAAAGCCTGTTCAGCAAATATCTATTGTAGGTAACGATTTTCCGCAGGAAGAAATGGACGCTCTTACCGCCCGTGATGTGCAACTGGATGGGGTAGAAATAGTTCCTGATCAGAAATCTTTTTTCTGGAGTGGTAAATATCACAATGATATGAATACACGGGATACGCTGATCACTGACTTAAATGTATTGGCAGACTTTAACCCGGTAGTACCAGATAGCTACCAGGGGGCAGAGTTTTTAATGCTTGGTAACCTGATGCCTAAATTACAACTGAGTGTAATTGACCAGTTGAAAACAAGACCAAAACTTATTGTACTGGATACAATGAATTTTTGGATGGATATTGCTTTAGATGATCTGAAAGAAGTATTAAAAAAAGTAGATGTATTGTTGGTGAACGATGGGGAAGCAAGACAATTGAGTGGAGAAGTTTCTTTGGTAAAAGCTGCCCATAAAATTTTAGGCATGGGGCCAAAGTTTTTGATCATAAAGAAAGGAGAACATGGAGCTTTATTGTTTCATGAGAATCATGTTTTCTTCGCACCTGCCTTACCGTTAGAAGAAGTGTTTGACCCAACAGGTGCAGGCGATACTTTTGCCGGCGGCTTTATTGGCCATTTGGCTAAAACAAAAGATATCAGTTTTGAAAATATGAAAACCGCTATTATTGTCGGCAGTGCTATGGCAAGTTTTTGTGTTGAAAAATTTGGTCCGGATAGATTGAAAGAAATTACCAAAGCAGATATTGATGAGCGCATTCAGCAATTTGTGCAATTGGTAAATTTTGATATTGACCTGGTTTAAAAGAAAATTATGTTCGAAATTATTGCACTCGTAGTTCTTACCCGCCAAATTGGTAATCTTGCTATACGTAAAGGTTTAAAGCCCGGTCAATGGAAATTATTTTTGATACTTGCATGGTTCCTTGCAGAGATCATCGGCTTTTATATTGGTATCACTTTATTTGGTTTTAGAAAGGATAATCTTATCCCTCTTATGTTGCTTGGCCTGGTAAGCGCATTTGGTGGGTATCTTTTTATAAGAGCTACGTTGCTTAAAAAGCCGGATCTAATGGATGATGACATCAACCGTATTGGCAGTGATGATCTGCGGCCATAAACAACACTATTTCTATTTAAAAAATTCCACACATCAAAAACTTTCCGTTAACCCGGAAAGTTTTTCTACTTTGGGTGCTCAATAATTTAAAAAATATATGAGAAAGCTCTTTTTATCCCTAACAGCGATCAGCTCTTTCAGCCTTTTTCTTTTTTCGTGCAATACTAATAAAGGCGATGCAGTTACGGTTTCTAAAACCCTGGCACTTGCCAATATCGATTCCGTAGTAAAGCCGGGTGATGATTTTTTCCTCTACGCCAATGGTAAATGGCTTGATACTGCAACCATCGATCCTTCCGAATCCAGTGCCGGCTCCAGCGTAGAAATGTACAATCGTACAAAAGCACATCTTAAAAGTATACTTGATAGTGTATCAAATGCAAAAAATACCGCCGGTAGCATCGGCCAAAAAGTGGGCGATTTTTATGCCTCCGGCATGGACTCTGCTGCTATAGAAAAAGCTGGTTACGAACCCGTAAAACCAACTCTTCAGGAGATCAGTAATATAAAAGATACAAAAGGCATCCTGCAGTTTTTAGCCAAAGAGGTTACTTACAATGAAAGCTCTTTGCTGGCACCTTATGTTGCCGCCGATGATAAGAACAGTTCGGTAAATATTCTTGCATTTTACCAGGCGGGACTTGGCTTGCCAGACAGAGATTATTATTTTAAAACAGATGCGGCTACAGCAAATGTGGTGAATGCTTACAAAACATATATTCAGAAAATATTTACCCTCACGGGTGATGATTCTGCTACTGCTGCAAAAAATATGAATACGGTTTACAACATCGAAAAGCAACTAGCAGCAAGCCACCGCACCAATGTTGAGTTAAGAGATCCGCAAAGCAATTATAATAAAATGGCAGTTGCAGATCTTGACAAAAAAATGCCGGAGATCGGTTGGAAAGATTTCATTCACACCATTATCCCTGCAACTGTAGATTCTGTAAACGTAAATCAGCCTGCATATTACCAGGCATTAAATAATTTATTAAAAACCGTTCCGATTGACAACTGGAAAACCTACCTCCGCTTTCATACCGTTAGTAATGCAGCTCCTGCGCTCAGCAATGATTTTGTACAAGCCAATTTTGATTATGCAGGAAAAGCCCTTGCCGGCAAACAGCAAATGAAACAGCGTTGGGAAAGAATATACCTCTTAACAGATGCAAATCTTGGCGAAGACCTGGGACAGCTTTATGTAAAAGAATATTTTCCTGAAGAAGCAAAAAAACGCATGCTCGAGCTTATAAATAATCTTCAGAAATCTTTTGAAGCAAGAATTGCAAAACTGGATTGGATGAGTGACAGCACCAAACATATTGCGAAAGATAAACTATATGCCTTTATTAAAAAGATCGGCTTCCCCGATAAGTGGAGAGATTACAGCAAAGTAAATATTGATAGAAAAAGCTTTTATAACAACCTGCAATCCTGCGCAAAAAATGAATTTGCTTTTCAGGCTGCAAAAGTTGGTAAGCCTGTAGACCGCACTGAGTGGGGCATGACAACGCCTACCATCAATGCATATTACAATCCTACTGTAAATGAAATTGTTTTCCCGGCAGGTATTTTACAATACCCTTATTTTGATCTAGGTTCTGATGATGCTATGAATTATGGTGGCATTGGCATGATCATCGGTCACGAAATGACGCATGCTTTTGACGACCAGGGAGCACAATATGATAAGGATGGCAATTTAAAGAATTGGTGGAGCAAAGAAGATTATGAAAAATTCAAAGCCAAAGGCCAGCAGGTTATAAACCTGTACAATGGTTTTGTGGTACTGGATTCAATGCATCTGAACGGCAGCCTTACGCAAGGCGAAAACACTGCAGACATTGGCGGAATTGCCATTGCATACGATGCATTTAAATTAACAAAGCAAGGCCAGGATACTGTGAAGATAGATGGGCTTACGCCAGATCAGCGCTTCTTTTTATCATACGCACAGGGCTGGCGCAACAAGAAAAAAGATCAGGCTTTACGCACACAGGTAAACACCAATCCACACTCTACTGCCAAGTACCGTGTATGGGGACCGCTCATGAATTTTGATCCTTTTTACAAAGCCTTTAATGTTAAAGAAGGCGATAAAATGTTTGTTCCACAAAAGGACAGGATCAGGATTTGGTAAAAATATTTAATCAAGTAAATAAAAAAAACCTGTAGCTATTGCAGGTTTTTTTTATTTCTATTTGAGAAGCTCAGCATCAATTCTTTTATCAGCATTTATACCGGTCAGTATTCTACTTTGCTGCACTTCCCAAATATGCGGAAAATTTATTAATAGCATTTGCAGTAATTGAAATCTGCTCCTGCGCTTCCTTCCAGTTTCTTTGTTCAATAGCCTCTCTTATGCCCGGTAAAGTTTTTACACCATAGCCGGTATAAAAGCCCGGCGCATAAATAGTATGACGATACCAACCCCTGCGTGGCAATCCATCCTTAGTTAGCAACTGTTGTTCTGCCTGGTACAGTTTTGTATTAAGTAAATTTTTCTCTGCATCCGTTAGCGATGCATTGCTCATATAACGACTAAGGCTATCCGCATTTTTCTGCAGCTCATTTACCGCATTCTGCAATGGCGAAAAATCAAGATAAGGCACTTCTTCTTTTGCCACGGGCGGCAAAAGTGGATATGTTACATTATCGGCAATGCTGTAAGCTTTTTCTTTTATCAATTTATTTTCTACTGAAGTGGCTTCTCTCATATCATCGGCAAGTGTTATTACTTCTGTTGCATATTTTGCAATGGTTGTTTGCAGGCTGCGGAAATCAAAAGGCAATATATCTGCATCTGCAAAACGAAGTGTAGCACGCCCTGCAGTTTTTGCAAGCGCCACACCATATTCCATTTTAGGATCTTTAAATCTTTTAAACATATCATACGTATCATAAATAGAGTGATACTCACCACCGTTATCTTCTCCGCCAAAACCAATATCCAGTGAGGGTACACCTATGTGCTGAAAGAACGGACTATAATCAGAGCCAGAGCCCAATGCTCCCAGTGTAAATGTTTTTTTTGCAAGCAATTCATTTTTAGCTTTTGTAGTGCCGGCATTTATAACAGCATTCATCTTGCTTCTTTCAAAAACATTCACCCCCGTTTGCGGATCGGTTACATCTTTTGCAATTTCGGTAAATGCATTTTCCAGTGCATGTGAGCCGCTGGCTCCTAAAAATCCACGTCCGGTATTATCAGAATTTATGTACAACACTAATTTTTTTTGCAATTCATCTGCATGTGTTTCTACATATTCGGTAGATCCCAAAAGGCCGGGTTCTTCACCATCCCACGCACAGTACATAATAGTGCGTTTAGGTTTCCATCCCGTTTTTGCAAGTTCACCGATTGATCTTGCTTCTTCCATCATTGCGGACTGCCCGCTGAGCGGATCTGCCGCACCATTTACCCAGGCATCGTGGTGATTGCCAC
This sequence comes from Ferruginibacter sp., assembly GCA_039918155.1. Taxonomy (GTDB): domain Bacteria; phylum Bacteroidota; class Bacteroidia; order Chitinophagales; family Chitinophagaceae; genus Ferruginibacter. The sequence continues at coordinate 22,708 of JBDSIB010000058.1, read as the reverse complement.
GCATTATCCATTCATCCGGAAACTCACTTCCTTTCATGGTTGCTATTACATCATTAACTGGTTTCATATCCCAGTTAAATGCAAGTTTTAAATGCACTTTATTTATGCTCGGCCCTACATGATAAGTTATTGGCAATGCACCACGCCAATCTGCAGGTGCTACCGGTCCCTGCAGACTTTGCAGCAAAGGCAAGGCATCGTCATAACTTATTGGTAGCACAGGTATTTTTAAAAGGTTGGTAGCTTCTTCCCTCGTTAATCTTTTTGCATCTTTCGTAGCTCCAACTCCCGGCGTTAATGGATCACCGGGATAGATCGGCATATCTTCTACGGAGCCACGTTGTACGCCTGTACCTGGTCTGTAAGATCCTTTGGGATACACATCCCCCTGGTAATAGCCATCACCTTCCGGGTCACTGTAAATGATACAACCAATAGCACCATGTTCCTGAGCGACTTTTGGTTTTATTCCCCGCCAGGAGTGGCCGTATTTTGCAATCACAATTTTCCCTTTCACATCAATGCCAAGACGGGAAAGCCTGTCATAATCTGCCGGCACACCATAGTTTACAAATACAAGTTCCGCTGTTACATCACCATCCGGGCTGTATGCATTGTAAGTAGGTAGTTGATTTTTCTGACTGGTGCTTACATCTTCCTTTACAACGTTTTCTGCAAGGGTGGCTTTAAAATATTTGCTACCGGTCATTTCAAGCAAGCGTGTTTTAGGTGTGGGGAAAAGCACATAAAAAGTTTCAATGTGTGCATCATAGCCCCAGCTTTTAAATTTATCAAGAATGTATTGAACATTTGCTGCATCCTGTGCTGTACCCACATTATGTGGAAATGCAGAAAGCGTTTTAAGATAAGAATCAATATTGGCAGCGCTAATGTTTGCATCAAATTTTTTCTCTGTTGCTGATTGTGCTTCTGCATCATTTTTATCAAACCCTGCAATGCTTGTTTTTTGAGCAGTGCAGATAATTAAAGCAGGTGCCAATAAAATAAAAAGCAGACTTAATCTTCTCATAAAATATGTGTTAGTGTAACGAGGAAAAATATAGAAAGGAAAGATAAGAAAAAAATTGAAGGGGTAAAGGAGCTTAAGGCTGCCCATTCTGCTCTTTTGTGATAAACTTTGCCGCCTGTATAAAAGTCGGTATCCATATTTCTTTTTCATGTGCTTTTAAAAAATAAAGCAATTGCCGGTGAGCTTCCAGAGATACATTGATAGAATGACCGCCCCCAACTCCATGAAAAAGAAACACCAGCAACGTATTATTTTTGATCGCTTCTTTCACAAGATCAATCATTTGCTGACCCGTTTCACCATTGATGCCATAACAGCCAATATCGTATACATCGATCTCATTTATTTTTTTCATTTCTGGTCTTACACCACGGGCAGCAATAAATTCTTTCTTATCAAGATAAGGTGAATCGTTGATCTCGGTATCACCGCAGGGAAAAGCAAATGTTCTTTCTTTTTTACCATCTAGTTCCGTTAAAAATAAATTGGTCAACTGCACCTCATCTTTCATTTTCTGTAAAGAGTAATTACGCATATCCTGGTCGGGGGCTACCCATTCCCTTCCAACTGTTCCGCCCAGGCAAGGGTGATACAAAGTATGATTGCCCAATTCGTGCCCGTGCTTTTCTATCTTCTGCCAGGCCGAAGGGCTTGCTTTAAAACCAGGGAAATTTATTGTTACAAAAAATTTCCTTTAAAATTTAGAGAATCCAACGCAGGTACAACATTATCAAGATCTACCTGCACTGCGTCATCATATGTAAGTACTACGGCACATTTTTTCCCATTCCAGGTAGTATTGGTTTGCGCAATAGCCAGCAGGCTGATGCTGCAGCAAAACATTGATACTACTATTTTTTTTATCTGCATAAATCGTAAGGTTTTAAACACATGTAACCCTTAAAGATAATTTGTCTGGTTTTAATTTTAAGGATAAACTTAATTTGTTGAAGACTAAAAGCACAAAATATTCCATGTTGCAATAATTCTACACAAAACGGGGGATTTTTGATATAGGGGCAAAAGAGAAGCCCTTGTAGAAACAAGGGCCGTTTACCAAAACTAACTGCTTATGAGAAAAATTTGAATTTTATTTTTTGTGTGTTCTTATATAATATTTGCAAATCAGATGCCAAAAATAATAGTGATTGTTAAGAAAAATAGAAAGAATTAAAGAAATTTCATTTTTCTTTTTCTAGTGAGTGAACTTTTAATTGATTCAATTTATTATATTTGAAAACAATCGGCTTTACAGATTGCCTGCCATTCACTTTTCCTAAACACACTGTATATGCAAACATGTGAACTGCTGCAATCGTATTTAGTGGAGGCGAATACCTGGGATGAGATGTACACAGATGCATCCGTAAGGGAGCAGTATAAAAAAGCTGTAGATTTTTTACAAAAATTATCGGTAGAAGAGCTTAATAAAAAAGAAGACTTGGCCAAGAAACTCTTTATGAGCCAGGGTATTACCTTTACAGTATATAGTAGCGGAGAAGGTATAGAAAAAATTTTTCCTTTCGATATTATTCCCCGTATCATTACTTCCTCAGAATGGGGATATATAGAAACAGGTATAAAGCAACGATTAAAGGCGCTTAACCTTTTTCTGAAAGATATTTATAGTAACCGCTTTATTTTAAAAGACGGTATCATTCCGGCAGAAATGATCTACAGTTGTCCGCATTACCTCCGTGAAATGCACAATTTTCCTGTGCCTTATGATATTTATGTCCATATTTCAGGTATTGATCTTATCCGCAACAGCGATGGCACATTTTATATCCTGGAAGATAACCTGCGTACACCCAGTGGCGTTAGTTATATGCTGGAAAACCGGGAGATCACCAAGCGTATCTTTCCGGACCTTTTGCCAAACAATGGCGTAAGAAGTGTGACAGAATATCCATCCATACTTTACCGCAACCTGGTTTCTTTATCACCACGGCAGGTAAAAAATCCAACGATAGTTTTGCTTACGCCGGGCATTTATAATTCTGCCTATTTTGAACATACAACATTAGCCCGCCTGATGGGTGTAGAGCTGGTACAGGGCAGTGACCTGGTAGTAGACAATCATAAAGTATTTATGAAAACCACCAGTGGTCTGCAACAGGTAGATGTTATTTACCGCAGGGTAGATGATGAATTTTTAGATCCCCTTGTTTTCAATCCGGGCAGTATGCTTGGTGTGGCCGGAATAATGAGCGCTTACCGCAAAGGCAATGTGGCCATTGTAAATGCCCTGGGCAATGGGGTTGCAGATGATAAAGCCATCTACACTTTTGTACCGGCTATGATAAGGTATTATTTAAATGAAGAACCCATTCTTAAAAATGTGCCTACGTATCATTTAGACAGGCCGGAAGAAAGGGAACATGTGTTTAAAAATATCTCAGATATGGTTATTAAAAAAACAAATGAAAGTGGGGGTTATGGAATGTTGATGGGCAGTGCTGCAACAAGTGAAGAAATAGATATTTATAAAAAAGAAGTATTACAGAATCCGAGGGAGTTTATTGCACAACCTATCATCAGTTTATCATCGGCACCTTGTTATATGAATGGGAAACTGCAGCCAAGAAGAGTTGACCTTCGACCTTATGCATTGTGTGGACCTGATGGGATTGAAATTGTTCCCGGCGGACTGACAAGGGTAGCTTTGAGAGAAGGTTCACTAATTGTAAATTCATCTCAAGGCGGTGGCAGTAAGGACACTTGGGTGTTAGGGTAAAGTACCCTCCGCCCCCTCAAGGGGGAACTGGGAGAATTTATAAATGAGTTTAATTCTGTTTTACAATAGAAAAAATTAAATAACAATGCTTAAACTGATTACATACTTTAAAACTAAAGCAACTGCCTTTAGTTTCCCCTTCAGGGGGCGGAGGGGGCTTCTATGCTGAGCCGTGTTGCCGATAGTTTATTCTGGATGAGCCGTTACATGGAACGGGCAGACGGTATTTTGCGTATGCTTAAAATAAACTACGCATCATCACAAGATGATGTGCAGCAATTTAGTTGGCGGCCGGTACTTAAAATTTTTACTTATCTGGAAGAAGATAAAATTGATGTACTGAAAAAAGACACAAGAGGTGTATTGCAGTATATGGTCACGGATAAGGAAAACCCAAATTCAGTTTTAAATATCGTGACGCAGGCCCGGGAAAATGCCAGAAGTGTGCAGGATCATATCACTAAAGAAATGTGGCAGTGCCTGAATGATTTTTACCACAACATTCGGGAAGAGAAGCTGGTTTTTCTTTTAAAAACAGAAGATCCGATTACTATATTGGATATTTTGATAAAGCAAGGGCTGGTGTATGTCGGCACAACTGATGTAACCATGGCAAGAGGTGAAGGGAATTCTTTCATCAACATCGGGAAATTTTTAGAAAGAGCCATACAATCTACCGATATACTCGATGTAAAATTTACCGGTGTAAATACCAAAATGGAAAAGGCTGCGGATGCCACTTATTGGAAATATTTATTGTTGTCTATCTCTGGCTATGAGCTTTATTTAAAAACTTACCGCAGTGGGTTTGAGGCAACAAATGTTGTGGAGCAAATTGTACTAAGCGAGCAATTTCCCAGATCTGTTGTATATTCTATAAACCAGTTGCACCGGTATTTTGAGCGTTTAAAAACAGATCATAATAATCCTGCGTACGATCACCTTAATTTTGTGATTGGTAAATTAAAAAGCCGGATAAAATTTTCAACTTCTAAATCTATTATGCAGGAAGGACTTCATCAATATCTTTTTGAAACCCGTGGTGGCCTGGTGGAAATCGGCACAACCCTCAACAATAATTATTTTGCTTAATTAAAATATATTAAAATATTTATGCCTCGTTTTATTATACAGCATGTCACCCGTTACACTTATGAAAGCCCTGTTACCGACAGTACAAATGCTATACTGCTTTATCCTCTAAAAGATGAATTGCAAGAGCTGGTTCATCAGCAACTTAATATAACTGGCGAGCCGAATATTGATGTGCATACAGATTATTATGGCAACCGGGTTGGCGCCTTTATGAATATTGCTCCGCATTATGAATTGAAAATAGATTCCAAAGTAGAGGTTATAACCAGGCCACGGATATTTCCGGAAGATACAGAGTCGGCTGCAGAACAGTGGGCCGCTTTAAAGCAACTACACAACAACGTTAGTTTTATAGATTTTCTCCGCCAGGAAAATTTTCCGGCACTTGCCGAAGTAAAAGCTATCGCAGATGCAGGATTTTACGAAGCTGTTTCCGTTTATGTTGCAGTATTACAACTGACAGAATATGTTTATAAAAATTTTAAATACATACAGGGCATTACAAGTATAGAAACAACAGTAGATGAAATATGGAAATTAAAAGCCGGTGTATGCCAGGATTTTGCCCATATACTTTTAGTAATGCTTCGCTTATTATGCATTCCTGCCCGCTATGTTAGTGGGTATGTATGTCCCAAAAATGAAGGTATGCGTGGCGAAGGTGCAACACATGCCTGGGTAGAAGCATATCTTCCTTTTTATGGCTGGCTGGGCTTTGACCCTACAAATAATTGTATTGTAAATGAACTGCATGTCAGGCTGGCCATAGGCAGAAATTTCAGTGACTGTTCTCCTGTGAGAGGCACTTATAAGGGCACTGCCAAGCAAACTCTGGAAGTAGGAGTAAGCGTCGTTTATGAAGATGGTGAAAGATCGAAATCGCTAAATGCGGTTATGAAGCCACAGCCGGTTCTCAGTAATCCCGTTGATGAAAATATAAATTCTTACCGTCGTCACATGGAAATGATGCAACAACAACAGCAGCAGTAAAAAATATTATTGCTGTACCGTCAGCTTTTCTGCATTTTCTGCAAACTGTAAGGCATCTATAAATTCGCTTACCTCACCATTTAATACCGAATCCAGGTTGTAAACGGTTAGGCCTATACGATGATCGGTTACTCTTCCCTGCGGATAATTGTACGTTCTGATCTTGGCGCTTCTATCGCCGGTACTTACCAAACTTTTTCGCAGGTGCGATATGGCTTCTTCCGCTTTACGTACTTCTTCATCATACAATTTTGTACGCAGCATTTCCATTGCCTTTAGCTTATTGCCAAGCTGGCTTCGGTCCGTCTGACACATCACCACTATCCCCGTAGGCTTATGGGTCAGAAACACTTTTGTTTCTACCTTATTTACATTTTGTCCACCGGCACCACCACTGCGGGCAGTTTCCATTTTTACATCACTTTCTTTCAGTTCAAAATCCACTTCTTCCGCTTCCGGCATTATGGCGACTGTTACCGCACTTGTATGCACCCGGCCGCTACTTTCGGTATCGGGTACCCGCTGTACCCGATGCACCCCACTTTCAAATTTCAAAGTACCGTACACATCATCGCCGGTTATTTCTACCTGCACTTCTTTAAACCCGCCAACGGTGCCTTCACTTTCACTCAGCAGCGCTGTTTTCCAACCCTTCTTTTCAAAATATTTCATGTACATTCTAAACAGATCTCCTGCAAATAAAGAAGCTTCATCACCGCCAGTGCCGGCCCTAATTTCCAGTATTGCATTCTTCTCATCATACGGGTCTTTTGGTATCAGCATATTGCGAAGCTGCTTTTCCATTTCTTCTTTTTTCTCCTCCAGCAAAGGCAATTCTTTTTTTGCTAGCTCACGCATTTCCTCATCATCATCTTTTAGCACCTCTTTATTAAATTCAATATCCTCCAGCGTTTTTACATATTCATTCCGGGCCATTACAATCTTCTCCAGGCTACGGTATTCCTTGCTCATAGCGCTGTATTTTTTATTATCGCTCACTATTTCCGGGTTGGTAAGTGCTACCCCCAGGTTATCAAATTTTCCTTTTATCGCATCCAGCTTATCTAACATTCGTGTAATTTTATTTTTGTACAGGCAGCAAAAACTTTGCTCAGCATCGTTGTGTCACTTGCCGATTTCATCGGCATCCCGATATTACATTTTAATCGGGACTTGTTAACGGCATACCTTTATTCATCATTAATTGCGTTTTGCAATATCAGGCGGCAAATTTACACTATATCAACCAATCATATTGTACAGAAAATTTAAACCAGATAACATTTTTACCGGTACCCAAATGTTACCGGCAGAAAACGTATTGATAACCACTACCGAAGGAATTGTAAAGGAAATTATTCCCGCAAAAGATGCCGGTGATGAAGTGGAAATACTGGCTGGCATTTTATCGCCCGGCTTTATAAACTGTCATTGCCATATTGAGCTTAGCCACATGAAGAGGCAGATTGCGGAGCACACCGGCCTCGTAAATTTTTTACAGCAGGTAATGAGCAACCGTTCTGCTACTGAAGAACAAAAGCAGCAAGCCATGCAGGCGGCAGAAAAAGAATTGTGGCAAACTGGCACCGTTGCTGTCGGCGATATCTGCAATACTACAGATTCAGTTTCCCTAAAAAAGAACAGCGATTTGTACTGGCACAATTTTATTGAAGTCTCCGGGTTTGTAGATGCTGCTGCCGAAAATAGATTAGCCGTCGCAGAAGAAGTCCTGCAGAAATTTACTCGTTCTGATCGATCAACGATCAACGATCAAACATCAACTTTATCCCCTCATGCGCCATATTCAGTTTCTAAAAAATTATTTCAATTATTAAATAATAAAACTGCCAGGCAACTCATCAGTATACACAACCAGGAAGCTGCCGCAGAAAATGAATTGTATAAAAATAAGAGCGGTGATTTTTTAAACCTCTATAAAAACTTCGGAATAGATATTTCTTCCTTTGACGCAACAGGCAAAACAAGTTTACAAAGCTGGGTGCCGTATTTTACAAATGACCAATCCATCCTTTCTGTACACAATACTTTTACATCTGAAGAAGATATTACTATCAACCATCAGTCATCACCTATCAACTATTGTATTTGCATCAATGCCAATCTCTACATAGAAAATTCTTTACCTCCGCTCAAACTATTAATGGACAATGATTGTAATATCGTTTTAGGAACTGACAGTTACGCCAGCAATCATCATTTAAATATGTATGAAGAAATAAAAACCATTCAAAACCATTTTCCTGAAATTTCTTTAGAAACAATATTGCAATGGGCTACCAGCAATGGTGCAAAGGTTTTAGGAATAAAAAATAAATATGGTAAATTTGATACAGGAAAACAACCAGGTGTTGTTTTAATTAACCATCTTAATAACACAACATCACGGATTTTATAAATTATAATTAATCAATATAAAAAAATAAAAAATGACAAATGCATATGCTGCCGAAAAGGCAAGCGCACCCCTAACACCATTTAAGCTTGACCGACGCACACCAGGCCCACATGATGTACAAATAGATATTTTGTATTGCGGTGTTTGCCATTCAGATATTCACCAGGTGAGAGATGAGTGGGGCGGTTCTATTTTTCCGATGGTTCCAGGGCATGAAATTGTAGGAAGAGTAACAGCAGTGGGAGATCATGTTAAGAATTTTAAAGTAGGCGATCTTGCTGGTGCCGGCTGTTTTGTAGACAGTTGCCGGGAATGTGAATCCTGCCTGGATGGGGAAGAACAATGTTGTGAAAAAGGAATGGTTGGAACATATAACAGTCGTGACAAAGAGGGCAATCCTACTTACGGTGGTTATAGTACACAAATAGTTGTAGATGAAAAATACACACTTCACGTATCAGAAAAACTGGATATAAAAGCTGTAGCTCCGCTACTTTGTGCTGGTATTACCACCTACTCGCCGCTACGCTACTGGAAAGTAGGACAAGGCTCTAAAGTGGCTGTAGTAGGACTTGGAGGCTTAGGCCATATGGGGGTAAAATTTGCTGTTGCTTTTGGGGCTGATGTAACTGTGCTAAGTACTTCACCTGAAAAAGAAGCGGATGCAAAGGCATTGGGTGCTCATCATTTTATTGTTACAAAAGATGAAGCACAAATGAAGGCTACCGCAAATAGTTTTGATTTTATTTTAGATACTGTTTCTGCCCCGCATGATTACAATGCTTACCTGGCATTGCTAAAAAGAAATGGTACAATGACGATCGTTGGTGTTCCACCATCTCCGGCTATTGTTTCGCAGTTTAGCCTTATTATAGGCAAAAAAGCCCTGGCTGGATCTCTAATTGGCGGTATTAAAGAAACCCAGGAAATGCTTGACTACTGTGCAGAGCATAATATAGTAAGTGATGTAGAAATGATAGACATAGATAAAATAAATGAGGCATATGAAAGAATGCTGAAAAATGATGTACGCTATCGTTTTGTAATTGATATTCAAAGCCTGAAAAAGTAAAAAGCGGCAATATCTTTTTTAATAATAAGAAGGATTAATTTTTAAAACTTAACTAAATCCCCTTATTTTTGCAACCCCGTAAGGGAATTGTATCGAAAGATATGATGGTGTGATAGCTCAGTTGGTAGAGCAATGGACTGAAAATCCATGTGTCGCCGGTTCAACCCCGGCTCGCACCACAAAGGCCTCAACATTAGCATTGAGGCTTTTTTATTGTCAATATGCACCGAATATCTATTTGTCTTCCCGAATGATTTCGAGGCTTAAGTAAAAAGCCCCAACATTGCTGTTGAGGCTCTTTTATGAATTAGTGTTTTCCCAATCAAAAGGGTTAAGAAAGGGAACATTAAATTAATTTATTATTTCCCTGATAGCTTCATCCAGGTTATTTTCCTGCTCAATGATCCATTTTAGCAGGTCTTCTTTCTTAATTATTTTCCAGTTGCTTTCTGATAATTCCATATAAAACATAATCCGATTACCTCTTTCATCTATTGTGTCAACGCTGAAACGTCCATTGGGTCCAATGTTTGATTTACGAAAATTAAATTCTTTTAAATAGCCGCTCACCTTTAGCAGCTTGGTAAATTGTATATTTTTAATTGTCTCCATTTTTTTTATTCAGCCTAATCAAAAACAATACTACATTTTGCAATTGTGGATATTTTCATTAAAACTTAACACTGATGAAAATTTGTCTTCACATTTCCTTAAAATATTAAATATTTTTCTGCTTATGCAGCATAAATGGCTACTTTAAGTATCATATTACCATAACATATTAATACCATAGCTTTATATATTATTTAACTACTCCATTTTTATCAACTACTAAAAACTGTTTTATGACAAAACCAAAACTACTCCTGCTTGTAGTTTTTCTTTGCTGTAGCACCATGCTGTGGGCACAGACGACGATCTCAGGAAAAATTACAGATTCAAAAACGGGCGCAGCTATCAGCAATGTGTCCATCATTATTAAAGGAACAACCCTTGGCACATATTCTTCTACAGACGGAACTTTCCGGCTGGATGTTCCTAAAAGCAATGCATCTCTTCTCATTACTTCATTGGGTTATACCAGTCGTGAGGTGTCTGTAAGCGGATCTACAATGGATATTACACTTGAGCCAGGTAACTCTAAAAACCTGGATGAAATTGTAGTAGTTGGATATGGCACTAAAATTAAAAAAGATCTGGTTTCTTCCATTTCAAGAGTAACCAGTAAAGATTTTAATAATCAACCTTTACCCTCTTTTGAGCAGGCATTACAGGGCCGTGCAAGTGGAGTATACATCAATAGCGGCAGCGGAAAGCTGGGACAGGCGCTGAATGTAAGGGTAAGAGGCATTTCTTCTATCTCTGCAGATCAGCAACCATTTGTAGTTGTTGATGGTGTGCCGATTGTGAGCCAGTCATTGGGAAGTTCTGATGAACCAGATAATCCGTTGGCAACTATCAATCCCGATGATATTGAGTCTATTGAAGTTTTAAAAGATGCCGCTTCTGCTGCCATATACGGTTCAAGAGCATCTAATGGGGTAATATTGGTTACTACCAAAAGTGGTAAGCAAGGTAAAAGCAAAGTATCCGCAGGTTTTTACACGGGCTGGAGCAAGCCAACCCATTACAGACCATTTTTAAATTCGGCTCAGTATCGTGAAATTTTTGATACAGCTGCATTGCATTACAGGGATTCAGATCTTGATCCGACCTCCGAAGATCCGTTGGTAGGAGCAGATGAATTTGCTTCTGAAACAGGCACTGATGACTGGAACAGCACCAACGATGTAAACTGGGGCAAGCTTGCATTTCAACATGGCAGTGTGCAACAGTATAATGCATCATTGAGCGGTGGTGATGGCCGTACAAAGTTTTTGATAAGCGCAAGTTACAACGATCAGAAAGGTATCATCGTTTCCAACAGGCTTACCCGTGGTACCGGTCGTATTAATATCGATCATACCATCAATTCTATATTTAAGGTAGGTACAAACATCTCCCTAACGCAGTCAAACAATTACCGTGTACCGAGTGATAATGCTTTTAGCAATCCATTGCAATTAAATGCGCTCTCCCCAGTTCAGCCAGAGTTTGGCCCTGATGGAAAATTAAATACTTCAACAATTTATTACAACGCATTGATCGATTATGAAGACAACAATAAAAACCTGAGCAAAACTGCCAGAACAATCAGCAATGCATACATAGAAGCTACCATCAATCCTTTCCTTCGTTTCCGCTCTCAAGTTGGTATAGACTGGAATAATTTACAGGAAAACCAATTCTTAGGCAGGCGAACACTTGATGGTGCACCTGATGGCTACAGCTATAGCAACCAGGTAACAGCAAGTGTATTTACTAACACAAACACCTTGAATTTTAATAAAACATTTAATGCTAATAATTCTCTTGACGCCCTTGCAGGTATTGAATATCAAAGAGGCGAGACAAGTGGTTCTGGCGTTACGGGGCTTGCTTTTCCAAGTGATCGTTTTACAAAAATTGCAAGTGCTGCCATTATTTCAGCAGGTACTTCTTCTGAAACATCTTTCAGATTCATGTCTTATTTTGTAAGAGGTAATTACAAATTAAATAACAGGTATCTTCTTGGGGCAAGTTTCAGAATAGATGGATCAAGTCGCTTTAGCACAGATAATCGTTATGGTAGTTTCCCTGCTGTTTCTGCAGGATGGATATTAAGTGAAGAGAATTTTTTGAAAAATAGTAAAACCATCAGCTTTTTAAAAATAAGAAGCAGCTATGGGGTTACCGGTAATGCAGAGATCGGAAATTTCAGCTATCGTAGTTTATATACTGCTGCAGCTTACTCCAGCATCAGCGGCTTGGTAACTTCACAAATCGGCGATGATAAATTGAAATGGGAAAATACCAAACAGGTTGACATCGGACTTGACTTTGGCCTTTTAAAGAACCGTATTTCCGGTGAATTAGATGTGTTCAGTAAAAAAACAAGAGACCTTCTACTGGATATACCTGTACCAGCTACTAATGGCTACAGCACTATCACAAAAAATATTGGTGATATGACCAATAAAGGAATTGAAGTAACGCTTAATGGGAACATCCTGGTAGGACAGTTCAAATGGAGTACTTCTATAAATGTGTCTACTTATAAAAATGAGGTTACCAGATTGGTTGCCCCTGTAGCACCTGGTGGAAGAACTTTAGGAAGACTAGCTGTAGGATCACCTTTCGGAGAATTTTACGGTGTTAAATTTTTAGGAGCTGACCCAGCTAATGGAGATGCATTATTTGCAGATAAAGATGGTAAACCAACTAATGATTATTCATTGGCAGTAGAGCAGATAATTGGAAATCCTAATCCTGATTATTATGGCGGTATTAATAATCACTTTAGTTATAAAGCTTTCGATCTTGATGTACAATGCCAGTTTGTAAAAGGTGGCGACATTTATAATATTGCAGGTATTTTCCAGAGTAATAATGCTAATTATTTTGATAACCAAACGGTTGATCAAATGAATTTCTGGAGAAAACCAGGCGATGTTACGATGGTACCACAGCCACGTTTATACACTTCAAATGGCGATCAAAAAAGCAGCCGCTGGGTGCAGGATGGTTCTTATTTCAGAGTTAAGAGTGTAAATTTTGGTTACAATATTCCAAAAAATGTTTTGAGATCTGCAAAGATTGAATCTGCGAGAATATACGTTGCAGCAAGCAATCTCTTCACCTTTACAAAATATACCGGTTACGATCCGGAAGTAAATACAGAGTATGTAGGTAATATAAATTTAGGTCACGACTTTTATACGCCGCCGCAGGCACGTACCATTACCGTAGGAATTAATTTAAGCCTTTAATTGTAGCACCCAAAAAATAAAATATTATGAAATACATAAATAAAATACTTCTTCTACTGATATTAATTTCCGGCTTTACTGCCTGTAAAAAAGTATTGGATACAGAACCGCAACAATCAATAGACGCAGGTACCGCACTGCAAAATGACCAGGATGTAAACTCATTGGTAATTGGCGCTTACTCCCGCATGGCAAATCCAAACCTGTATGGCACGGATCTTTTATTAATGCCTGATCTTTTAGGCAGTGATGATGTTTGCCAATGGAGGGGAACGTTTTCATCTCCCAAAAGTATTGCCAATAAATCAATGGATCGCAATAATGCAGATGCAGACCTTATTTGGGAAACTGCTTATGATGCCATCAACATTGCCAATACTGCAATAGATGCATTAGGAGTAGTAAAAGATGCTGACTTAAAAAAACAACTCAATGGAGAAGCGTTATTTGTAAGAGGTATCATGCATTTTGAATTGGTAAGATTATTTGCATTGCCATGGGGAGCCACAGCAGATAACTCTCAACTGGGAGTTGTGATAAAAACAACCTCTACTAAAAATGAAGTGGATGCCGGTAAAAGTTATCCAAGAAATACAGTGAAAGATGTATATGCACAAATTATTACTGACCTTACAAAAGCTGTAACATTATTACCGGAACAAAATGATAAGCGTGTTACGAAATATACTGCACTTGCTTTTTTAAGCAGGGTATACCTGCAACAACAAAATTATACTGGCGCAAGAGATGCTGCTGACCAGGTAATTAGTAGTGGTTACTTTTCATTAAATGCTTCCGTAAATGCAGTTTTCTCCAATAAGGATACAAAAGAATCCATCTGGGAAATACAGCAGAATGAGCAGAACAATGCCGGTACTGCAAATAATGGTATGGCAACATTTTATGCCAGCTTACCGGGCATTGGCCGTGGTGATGTTAGAATAGATGATGACTTTGTAGCAAACAGTTATCCTACAGATGATTTAAGACAAACACAATGGTATTACCAGGGAACAGGCGCAAGGCCAGACCATACTTATTGTTCTAAATGGATTTCTTTTAGCCAAAATCTTCCTGTAGTTCGTTTAGCAGAAATGTATCTTACAAGAGCAGAAGGAAATCTTGCAATGGGTACCACTGTTGGTGATACGCCAGGCAATGATTTGGCAATGGTAAGAAATCCATTACGTACCAACTCTACTGCTCCTGCAAATCCTACATTGAATGATATAAGAAATGAGCGTTTTATTGAGCTGGCATTTGAAGGACAACGCATACACGATCTTCGGAGATTAAGATTACCAACAGGTTCTTACGCCTGGAATTCTCCAAAACTCGTAATGCCTATCCCGCAAAGAGAGATAGATGCCACCAGTGGAGTACTGGTACAGAATCCGGGATATTAAAATTTAATCGCATTAAAGCTGAGAAGAAAGTAGGATAATAATTAACTTTATCCGACTTGCTTCTCAGCTTTATTATTTCAATCACATTGTAAATATTTTCATTTTGAAAAAAAATTTTCTCTTTGCAGCATTACTTTTTGCAAATGCTTCAATCTTCGCCCAGGTAAAATCTCCTGCGCAGTTTTTAGGATATGAAGTAGGCACAAGATTTACCCGACACGATAAAATAGTTGAATATTTTAAATACATAGCCGCCGCTGCACCCTCCATTGTAAAGCTCGAGCAGTATGGAGAAACAAATGAACACCGGCCATTATACCTTGCCTTTATTTCTACTGCAGAAAATATCAGCAACCTGGAAAACATACGCCTGAATAATATGCGCCTTGCACATTTGGCAAAAGATAAAATGGCGTCCACAGAAGAGACACCGGCAATAGTATGGCTTAGTTACAATGTACATGGCAATGAGGCTGCTTCTTCTGAAGCAGCGATGCTTACACTGTTTGCAATGGTAGACCCGGCTAATCAGCAAACAAAAGAGTGGTCAAAAAATACAGTAGTAGTAATTGATCCGTGCCTTAACCCCGATGGAAGAGACCGCTATGTGAATTGGTATAACAGTATGGTAGGTACTAATTATAATCCCGATAATATTGCAAGAGAACACCGGGAGCCATGGCCGGGCGGCAGAAGTAATCATTATAATTTTGACCTAAACCGTGACTGGGCATGGCAAACACAATTAGAAAGCCAGGAACGGGTAGCACAGTTTAATAAATGGTTACCACAGGTTCATGTTGATTATCATGAGCAGGGATATAACGATCCTTATTATTTTGCGCCTGCGGCAAAACCTTATCATGAAGTGCTAACAAAATGGCAAAGAGATTTCCAGTTTACGATTGGAAAAAATCATGCAAAATATTTTGATAAAAATGGCTGGCTTTATTTTACAAACATTCGGTTCGATTTATTTTACCCATCTTACGGTGATACGTACCCGCTTTACAATGGTTCTATTGGGATGACATATGAGCAAGGGGGAATTGGCGCAGGCCTCGGAATACTTACACATGAAGAAGATACGCTGACACTTGTAGACAGGGTGCAACATCATTTTACTACCAGCCTTAGTACAGTAGAAGTTTCTTCACAAAATGCAGCAAGGCTTGTAAAAGAGTTTCATACATTTTATAATAATGCTGTAAATGGAACCGTAGGCGATTACAAAACTTTTGTAATTAAAAATAAACCAGGTGATGAAGAAAGGGTAAGGTCATTAATGACATTACTTGATAAAAATAATATTCAATATGGCACGGCAAGTGGCAGTAGCAAAGGATATAATTATAAAAATAAAAAAGAAGAAGCTTTCAGCATCTCCGCCGGAGACCTTGTAGTAAGTGCTGCACAACCTAAAGCAGCAATGGTGAAGGTATTGTTTGAGCCGCAATCAAAGTTGGAAGACTCTGCAACCTACGATATTACCGCCTGGGCTTTACCGTATGCGTACGGCTTAGATGCATTTGCCACAAAGCAAATGATAAATGTAAATTATGGAAAAGTATTGCCGGATTTCGTAAATAACAATCCTTCAGATGCATACGGCTATGTGATCAGATGGCAGGGAACTTCTTCTGCAAAAACAATTGCACAATTGCTTGCGAAAGGAATTAAAATGCGTTTCTCACAAGAGGCATTTTCTGTTGACGGGCAGGATTTTGGCAGTGGCTCTGTTATCATTACCAAAAAAGGAAATGCAACATTTGGAAATAATCTTTGGAAAGCCGTAGCAGATATTTGCAATGAAAATAAAATGCAAATGAATGCTGTAAACACCGGTATGGTGCAGAAAGGGTTTGATTTTGGTAGTGATCTCATACATGCTCTTAAAGCTCCAAAGGTGGCTATGCTTACAGGCGAAGGCGTAAGTTCAACCGCGGCAGGAGATGTGTGGAGCTTTTTTGATAACGAATTAAAATATAAGATCACTCTGATCAATGCAAATGATTTTAGCCGCATCGACTGGAATAGTATTGATGTTTTAATTTTACCTGATGGCCGTTATCGATTTTTAAACGACAAAGAATCTGCTGCACAGTTTCAACATTGGATAGAAAATGGGGGAAGAGTTGTTGCACTAGAAGGTGCTGTTGCACAATTATCAAAACAGGAATGGAGTGTTATTAAATCAAAAACAGAAGATGTAGATAAAGGCAAGGAGAAAGACAAAGACAAGGATGAATATGCCGCATTATTACCATATGAAAATCGGGAAAGAGGTCCGTTGTCAAACAGCACACCAGGTGCTATTTTTAAAGTAGATCTTGATAATTCACATCCATTGATGTATGGTTATTCCTCCTATTACTATACACTCAAAATGGATGATGCGGTGTATGAATTTATTAAAGATGGCGGCTGGAATGTGGGTGTAATGAAAAAAGAAAATCAAATGGCAGGATATGTTGGCTATAAATTAAGCCCGAAGTTAAAAGACGGATTATTGTTTGGTGTACAGGATCTGGGAAATGGAACGGTTACTTATCTCAGCGACAATGTATTGTTCCGCAACTTCTGGGAAAACGGAAAACTAATGTTTTGTAATGCAGTGTTTATGGTAGGACAATAAATATAATTTTAAACCAAAAATATAACCGGGTTTTGCAAAACGAACTTTATTATTTAAACATAATTGCACACTAAAAAGTGATAAAAATTTTAGAGACCGAAAGGTTACTGCTAAGAGAATTTACAAAAGAAGATGCGCCGTTCATTGTTGCATTATTAAATACAGTAACCTTTTTAAAATTTATTGGCGATAAAAAAGTAAGAACTATTAGTGAAGCCGAAAATTACCTGGCAACCGGGCCAATAAAAAGTTATGCAGAAAACGGGTTTGGGCTTTGGCTGTTTAGCTTAAAAGAAAATAATAAGTCCATTGGCATGTGCGGACTTATAAAAAGAGATACGCTTGTAGATGTTGATATTGGCTATGCAATGCTGCCGGAAGAAGAGAATAAAGGATATGCATTTGAAATATGCAATGCGACAATGAACTACGGAAAAACGAAGCTAGGGCTGGATCGTATTATTGCGATCACCTCTAAGGAAAATATAAGGTCCAGCAGTTTATTAAATAAGATCGGGCTACATTTTGAGAAAATAGTTAGTCTTGGTGAGGGCAAAGAAGAGCTGATGCTGTTTGGCTAAACTGAGCTAATTTTGCTAAGGTAAAAAATGACAGCTGCCCCACTGTTGAATGGAGTACGTCGTACCTTAGTGTAAACTCTGCCACTGCTGTTGCTTAATGCAGTTTGCAGGTAACCAAAATAAAAAACAATGTCTGAGACATCCGAAACATTTATAGCAAAAGCCACGATAAAAGCCGCTGACCTTGACCACAGGCGGAAAATAAATTTTAATATAGGAAGATACAATGCTGCAGTGCCGAAAGGTAAAGAGCAGTTTGAGAATTTACACCTGGCACGTGAAAGAGCAAAAAATACAAAATGGCGGGCCATTGAAACGCTGGATAAACAGCTTGAGGATTTTGAATTGAATTTTAGTAAACGAGGCGGAAAAGTAATTTGGGCAGAGAACTCACAGCAAGCTATAGACGAAATTGTAAAAATCTGTAAGGCGAAAAACTGTAAGATGCTCGTGAAAAGCAAGAGTATGGTTACGGAGGAAATTCACCTGAACAAAGCGATGGAAGAAAACGGAATTGAGAGTGTAGAAACTGACCTGGGAGAATATATTCAGCAGTTGGATGGCGAGGCTCCTTACCATATTGTAACACCGGCAATGCATAAAAGCAAAGAGGATGTGGCAAAATTATTTGCAGAAAAATTAGGTACCGATCCGAAATTGACTCCACAGGAGTTAACACTAGTGGCAAGAGATATTTTAAGAAAAAAATATGTGCAGGCAGAAGTGGGCGTAACAGGCGCCAACTTTATTATCAGCGATATTGGGGCTGTAGCAGTTACGGAAAATGAGGGAAACGGCAGACTCAGTTGTGCTTTTCCGAAAACACATATTGTAGTGGTGGGTATAGAAAAAATGATTCCTTCTCTTACTGACCTTGCGCTTTTCTGGCCACTACTGAGCACATTTGGCACGGGACAAAAAGTGACTGTTTACAACAGCATTATCAGTGGCCCTCGTCAACCAAACGAAGTGGATGGGCCTGAAGAAATGTATGTGATACTTTTAGATAATGGACGTACAAACATTTTAAAAGATCCGAGGCAAAGAGAAAGCTTGTACTGCATTCGTTGCGGTGCCTGCCTGAATGCGTGCCCGGTATATAAAAATATTGGCGGGCATGCTTACGGGGCTACTTATAGTGGGCCAATTGGTAGTGTGCTTACGCCAAATATGGAAGGCATGGCAGACTTTAAACATTTAAGTTTTGCTTCTTCGCTATGTGGAAATTGTACGGAAGTATGCGCTGTAAAAATAAATATACACGAACTTTTGCTTGACAATCGAAGTAAATCTGTTGAGGAAGGATATACCACTTTAACCGAAAGAGCCGCATGGAAAATGTGGAAAATAGCGAGCTTAAAAAGAGGAATGATGAACCTCGGGAATGGCTCACTGAAAAATAAAGTTGTAAATGGTCTCTTTAAAGATTGGACCAAACACCGTAGCAACCTGGATTTCAGCCAAAAGACCTTTAATCAGCTATGGAAGGAAAAGAATAAAAAATAACAACCTGTTTATTTAAAAAACTTAGCCTGCTATTTGCAGGTTTATTTTTTAATTCAATATGATTCTAATTTACGCTCATACCAGTCCGATAAGGCTGCAATATATTTGCCAGTTCATTTTTAAAGAACAGCTTGGCACTACTTACAGCTTAACCGTAGATGCGGAAGGATTTGAAAACCATGATGGCCCTAAAATAAACTACAGTGATTTTACGTCTCCCAATCCTGTAAATGGTTTTAAAATAAAAAGTACACAGTTACTTTTTGAGAACGATATTAAAGCGCAAAACACGGAATGTTTTGAAACAAATAATTACAAAGCATTTTTTAAAACAGCACAAAGTGATTTTTCGTTTGATATTTTTGCCGCCACATTTTATTTAATAAGCCGGTATGAAGAATACCTGCCGCATGACCTGGATGTGTATGGCCGTTACTCACATCAGAATTCACTGGCATTTAAAGAAGGCTTTCTAAATACTCCATTGGTAAATATTTGGCTGGCAGATTTTGCAGCAACCCTTAAAAAGACTTTTCCTTCTATCAGTTTAAAATTACCTGCATTTAATTTTATACCAACGTACGATATTGATATTGCATGGTCTTATAAAAGCAAAGGATTAATAAGAAATATTGGTGGTTTTTTAAAGGCGCCTTCTGCAAGCAGGATAAGAGTGTTGCTGGGACTGAATAATGACCCTTTTGATAGTTATTTATTTTTAGATGCTTTGCATGCTAAATACAAAATACAGCCGCTGTATTTTTTCCTGGCGGCAACCTGGGGTAGTCTTTACGATAAAAATGTTTCTCCATACAGCAATGGTATGTGGCAACTTATAAAACGTCATGCAAAAAAATACAGCATTGGTGTACATCCATCCTGGAAGAGTAATGAGAATGTTGCCATTATTAAAAAAGAGAAAAAGATATTAGAAACCGCAGGAGATATTGTGATAACCAAATCGAGGCAACATTATATAAAACTTGAGTTACCCATAACTTATGAAAATTTAATTGATGCCGGCATCCTGGAGGATTATACAATGGGTTACGGCAGCATCAATGGTTTCAGAGCTTCCGTAGCTTCTTCCTATAACTGGTATAATTTAACGGCTGAAAAAATAACTGTCCTACGTCTGCATCCTTTTTGCTTTATGGATGCAAATTGTTTTTATGAGCAAAAGCAGGATTCACAAGAGGCTTATGATGAGATTTTATACTACCACAATGCCTGTCAAAAAATCGGTGGCGACTTGATCACTATCTTTCATAATAATTTTTTGGGTACTGATAAACAGTTTGCCGGCTGGAAAGAAATGTATGAGAAATTTATTGCTCAGGCTCCACAATAAATTTTCCCCTGCTTTTTTTTATGCTATAATTTACCAGGAATACTCCCGTAAGCGTAACAACAGAACCTGCCAGAATATCTGCGGTTAGCTTTTCATTTATGAAAATGGGCGCCAGCAACATTGCTACCAGTGGATTGATATAAGCATACAAAGAAGCAATGGCCACCGGCAATGTTTTCATAGAATATACAAACGCCATAAAACTGAGCAGGGAACCAATGACTACGAGGTAAATTATAACCAGCCATACTTTACCCGGAATAAGATTCAATGGCAGCATAGGCTGTGACTCTTTAGCCATTACAAATAAAATTATGGATCCCAACAGCATTTGCCAGCCAATAGAATAATAAGGATCAATATTTACATTATTTCTTGTGGTAAAAATGGCACCAAAACTCCAGGACAGCATGGCAATAAAAGAGAGTAATAATCCAAAATTAAACTGCGGATTACTATGATGAAAAACATTTTCTTTAAATACTATTGCAATGCCCACAATACCGAGTAAAAAACCAGTAAGTGTAAGTGGCGTGATCTTTTTTGCCTTGAAAAATATTCTTTCAATAATCACAACACTAATTGGAAATAATGCCCCAACCAACGCACTCAAACCAGTAGGAATATAATTAAGACTCCAGGTACTGGCACCATTTGCAAAAACAAACATCAACAATCCCATTACTGTCAGCCAGCCAAATTGCTTCAGCGTAGGAAGTGGGAATTTTTTTACCAAAATAAAAAACAACACCAGAATACCACCGCCAAGAAATTGCCGTATAGCCGCCATTTGCAATGCAGGCATACCGCTAACACCGATCTTACTTGCAACCCACGTAGTGCCCCAAAAAAAACTTGTTACCAGTAAAGCCAGGTAGCCTTTGTTTTTATTTTCGAGAGCAGGCTGCATGTAACTTTTAAAATATTAGTGTTTGAAATGTCGTGTTCCCGTGATCACCATTGCTAAATTATTTTCTTTGCAATAGTTAATACTGTCTGCATCCCTAATGGAACCACCCGGTTGAATAAACGCAGTAATACCGGCCTGGTGAGCAATTTTTACACAATCATCAAAAGGGAAAAAAGCATCGCTTGCAAGCAAAGCGCCTGTAAGGTCAAAATTAAATTGTTTGGCTTTTTCTATCGCCTGGCGTAAGGCATCTATCCTGCTTGTTTGCCCGCAACCCTTACCAACCAGTTGCTTATTTTTTACCAATGCTATGGCATTACTTTTTAAATGCTTGCAAACAATATTCGCAAATTCTAAATCAGATCTTTCTTCCGCTGTTGATTCTCTGCCACCAACTTCTTTCCATTCGGCAAAATTTCCTTCATCATTTTGCTGCATTAAAATACCGTTCAGCAAAGTTTTATTCTGCATGGCAGGAAGTTTTACTTCTTTTAACTGAAGTAGTATTCTGTTCTTTTTTGATTTTAATTTCTCCAGCGCATCTTCATTAAAGGCTGGCGCAATCAGTACTTCAAAAAATAATTCATTTATTGCAGATGCTGTTTGGAGATCAACGGGACCATTACAAACCAATACGCCACCAAATGCACTCTCGGGATCGCCGGCAATAGCTTTGTCCCATGCAGCTTTTATAGTATCAGCTTGTGCAATACCACAAACATTGGCGTGCTTAATAATAGCAAAAGTGGTATCAGTAAATTCCTGTATCAAATGCACTGCTGCATCTACATCTACCAAATTGTTATAAGACAATTCCTTACCATTCAACTGGTCAAAAACTTCACCAAGGTTACCAAAGAATGTAGCAGCCTGGTGTGGGTTTTCGCCATAGCGCAGATCTTTCTTCTCTTTGTTAAAAGCTGTATCTACAGTGATGTTATTGAAATAAGAAGAGATCGCATTATCATAAGCAGTACAAACATCAAAAGCTTTTATTGCAAAAGTCCGGCGTTGATCTAAAGTTGTTTCTGCATTCTGTGTTTTTAAAATATGTTCCAGTAAAGCATAATCTTTTTTGGCAGCTACCACTACTACATCCCGGTGGTTTTTTGCTGCAGCTCTTATCATAGA